>NZ_JAUBSF010000021.1:0-83507 GCF_036704615.1 Microcoleus sp. K4-B3 | reverse complement strand
ACATACAGCAGATTGCACATTAATTATTCTCTTAGTATCCCTGATTTTGGATCATTTTTTCCTTGGATTACTCTAAAGCCTTCTTCCTTTTTCTCTCGGACTTCTTCCTGACATCCGTTACATCCGAAGAAAGCGAATCCGTTGCCGAACTTCCTTCAATATCTGCTATACCTTGCCCGGATTGAACCCGCCGATCAGTTTGCCACTAGGAAGCAAAATGAACTATCATACAAGGGTCAGAATGTTAAAAAATGTAAATATAATAATTGGCGTGTGTCGGAATTTTCAACAGGATTAAAAAGTGGACAGCAGGAAACCCTGACTGTTGCAGGTACGATCGGGAATTTCACATTTTATGACAAATTCAAGATTTGACATTCAAGACTTGAAACGCCGCTTTTGGCGAATTTCGCGGCTGCCGACGGCAACGCTAGTCGTGTTGGGGGCAGTTGCTTTCGCAGGTGCGATCGCCGCAGCCTGGTTTGCCCGTGAAGGTACAGTCAGCGGTATTTTTGCCACAATCAACACTTGGCAGCAAAATCCGCCTGTGTGGCTGCAAGTGCCTGCTACGAGCAAGATGTATTTGTTAGTGCCGACGATCGCGCTTGTCTCCGTTGCTTTAGCTGCAATTAAAATTTCGCCTCAACCGCAGAAATGGTCGCGCGCTGTGGTAGTTGCAATAGTTCTGGCTTTAACCATTCGCTACGTTTTATGGCGATCGCTCGCTACTCTAAATTTAACCGATCCCCTCAACGGTATGTTTAGTTTGGGGCTGTTTTTCCTAGAAATGCTACTGGTTTTCAACACCAGTATTCAACTGTATTTAATGCTGAGAATGAAAGATCGGCGTCGAGAAGCCGATCGCATGGCAGTTGCAGTTGAAGCTGGAAACTTCACCCCGCCCGTAGATATTTTGATCCCAACTTACAACGAACCGGCTTTTATTTTACGGCGCACTGTAATCGGCTGTCAAGCTTTAGATTATGCCAACAAAAAAGTATACTTGCTTGACGATACGAAGCGTCATGAAATCAAATTGCTGGCAAAAGAACTGGGATGCGAGTATATAACCAGACCCGATAATATTCACGCCAAAGCTGGAAACATCAATCACGCCACAGCCCTTACTAATGGAGAACTAATTGTAGTTTTCGATGCAGATTTTATCCCCACTAAAAACTTTTTAACTCGCACAGTTGGATTTTTTCAAAATCCCGAAATCGCCCTCGTTCAAACACCGCAAAGCTTTTACAACCACGACCCCATCTCCCGTAATTTAGGTTTAGAAAATGTGCTCGCGCCGGAAGAAGAAATCTTTTACAGGCAAATTGAAATCATCAAAGACAGCGCCGACAGCGTGGTTTGTTGCGGTACATCTTTTGTAGTTAGGCGGAGTGCTTTAGAAGCAGCGGGAGGCTTGGTCACAGATTCAATCTGCGAAGATTATTTTACCGGAATTCGGCTGTCAGCAACCGGATATCGCTTAGTTTATTTAGATGAAAAATTGAGTGCTGGTTTGGCGGCTGAAAATATAGAGGCTCATCTAAATCAAAGGCTACGCTGGGCGCGAGGCACGCTTCAGGCATTTTTTATTGATTCCAATCCTTTAACAATTCGCGGTCTCAGATTCATACAAAGGCTGTCTCATTTGGAAGGATTGCTGCACTGGTTTACCAGTTTAACCAAGGTTTTCTATCTGTTGATACCTTTAGGTTATTCGTTTTTCGGCATCATTCCTTTGCGGGCAAGTGCGCGGGAATTGCTGTACTTTTTCCTGCCTTACTATTTTGTGCAACTTACTGTGTTTTCTTGGCTGAACCGCAGATCGGGTTCGGCTTTGCTTTCGGATGTTTATTCGTTTGTTCAGTGTATTCCTTTAGCGGTGACGGTAGTGAGTTCCATGCTGAATCCCTTTGGAAAAGGGTTTCAGGTGACGCCGAAAGGAATTGCGAGCGATCGCTTTCGTTTTAACTGGAATTTGGGATGGCCTTTGATTGTGTTGTTTGCAGCTACAGGATTCAGTTTGTGGCACAATTTAAACATTAATTTAGTTAAAAATGTGGGCACCGTACAGTCAATATCAGAAAGTGCAAATTTGTCAAAAGGAATGAGTTTGGGGTGGATTTGGAGCGGGTACAACCTGCTGATGATCGGGATTGCATTACTGATTTTGGTGGATATTCCTAAGCCGGACATTTACGAATGGTTCGATTTACGCAGGGTGGTACAATTAAACATTGGCGGTCAAAGTTTTTGGGGTGTAACCACTGTAATTTCGGAAAGTGGCGCTGAAGTTGCTCTGACTCAGTGGCCAAGTTTTGCGGTGAAAGGTAAGGGTAGTAAAGAGAGTTTTACCCCAGCAGAGATTTTGCCAAAATATGCCGTTCAGACAAGTTTATCGCAGGGTAAAATAAAAGCGATCCCTCGCAGTGCGGCAGTCAAAGCAAGGAGATCGCTAGCGCCGTCTGTTGTTGAGTTCGGCACTGAGCGTCGTTTGGCTCAAGGTTTGATTGATTGCGATTCGGCGACTCTGAAAATTATGGAAGAGAACTGTTTTATTCCTGTGGCTAAGATTGAGGTGGTGAGCGATAAATCTCAGTTGGGGTCTAGTTTTCGGGATGGAAAAGAGTGCAGTTTTGTGGAATTTCCCACTGTGCGAATTGCGTTCGATCGCCTGAATATTAGCCAGCACCGCTGTTTGATCGAAATGCTGTACTGTCGCCCGGGCCAGTGGCAGCGGCAGGAAACTCCCGGAGAATGGCGATCGCTGTGGCTGTTGCTGAGAATTGCTTTGAAACCAAGGGCTGTTTTTGAGAGGAATAGGTCAGTTAGACCGATCGGAGTTTCGCAACTTTAGAGGGAATTTCTCCTCGTTGGGAATTTTTCACCGCAGATATCAGCAGATGAAGGTTGATGGATTTTTAGATGACCTTACCTCATATCTTTTAAGTAATCGTGCAAAAATATTTATAGCGGTTCTCAAAAAAGTGAGGTATGCCCTATGCCCTATGCCCTATACCCTATGCCCTATGCCGGATAGTACCTCATCTTTCTGAGAAAGGCTATATACATTTTCAGTTAGCAAATAGAGAAATTTTTCAAGATTTGGATAAATTCTGGCGGTGGTTCTGCCCCAATGTCCGTTTGGGTTTGCAACTGGGGAATCAAATAGCAGAATATGGGGATGAGTTATTTGGCAGTCAGATTAGCTGCAAGATGTACTTCCAGCAGTATTTGCTACTCTCAACAACCAAACTTTTAGTGTTAGCTTGAGGCGATATCGATCGCTTGTTTGCCTATCCCAATTTGACGATCGACTTTTGCGGACTTTTGCGAACTTGGCACTCCTGAAGCCAAAAATCGGGGAATTGGGCGAAAACTCCGGTTAGTCGTGATACACTCCACTAAGCCTAGAGCAAGTGTTGCAAAACTCTCCCATCTCTGCCGGAATTTATGGCGATCGCCTACAACGACAACTTTAGCAGCTTTAATTATATAACTAGCAATTTGCGTTACTACCATAACTGAAACACATTTTGCGATCGCTTGGAGGAAGTTACATTTGAAAACCGGATCTTTAACTGTTGTCGGGACGGGAATTCAATTAGTTGGTCATCTGACCTTAGCAGCGAAGGCGTGGATCGAGCAAGCTGACAAAGTTCTGTTCGCCGTAGCCGATCCTGTTACTGCTAAATGGCTACAGACACTCAATCCCATCGCAGAAGCCTTACCTTACAATACCAACAATCAGCGGCGTAGAGAAACTTATCGAGAAATGGTCGATCGCATTTTGGCTGAAGTTCGTCAGGGTTTGAATGTTTGTGCAGTTTTTTACGGTCATCCCGGTGTCTTTGCTTACCCCACCCATGAAGCGATTAAACAGGCGCGTCGTGAAGGTTTTAGGGCGCAAATGTTACCAGGAATTTCAGCGGAAGATTGCTTATTTGCTGACTTGGGTCTTGACCCAGGACGCAACGGATGTCAAAGTTTTGAAGCCACTGACTTTCTGATTCGGGGGCGGAAATTTGACCCGACCAGTGCTTTAATTTTGTGGCAGATTGCGACGATTGGCAATCTGGGTTTTTATCAAAAGGAGATTCAATTGCGGGGTCTAAATGTGTTAACTGAAGTGTTAGAAACATACTATGGTTCTGACCACGAAGTAATTGTTTACGAAGCAGCGGTTTATTACCCGGTTTGCGAGCCAGTTATCCAACCTATTCCTCTGTCCAAACTGGCTGATACTCGTGTTACTCTAGTTTCGACACTTTATGTTCCGCCTCAAGCGTCAGCACCTATAGACAGTGAAATGATGTCCCGGCTGGGTATGTCTTTTGTGAAAGAAACTTAAGGTATTTTGCCAAGAGAATGTAGTAAAAACTACATTCTTTTTCCAGCAGATAAAAAGTGTATGTGTTAGAGGAGAAAAAATGTGGTAATGTCGGTTTATATAGAACAGAACCCTGACAACGCTAAGGCTCTGGCTCATCGTGGTGAAAACTATCGGCTGACGGGGGATTTTGAAGCAGCTCTAAACGATTTTAATCGATCGATCGCGTTGGAGCCTGACTATGCTTGGGCGATCGCGCATCGAGGCGATACTTATCGGCTGATGGAACGCTACGAGCAAGCCATAGCTGATTTCGATCGCTCTCTGGCACTTAAACCCAAACAGGCCTGGACGCTGGCACACCGAGGCGCGAGTTATTACCAATTAAAGCAATACAGCAATGCTTTTGTTGATATTAACCAAGCCTTAGACTTGCAGCCCGATTACCCTTGGGCGATCGTTTACCAGATTAACCTTTATGTAAGAATGGAGCGTCATGAAGAAGCATTAGTTGGTTTTGACCGCGCGATCGCTCTTGACAACACTATCATTCCCTCTTGGCCTGGCGAGCGCGGATTGCTACTAAGTTATATGGGGCGATATGACGAAGTAATTGCTGGTTGCGAACAAGGATTAAAAGATAACCCAGACGATTACATTACTCTCTATACCCTTGCTGCCGTCAAAGCACGCTTCAAGGGTATGGCGGCGGCGCAAGCAGACATAGAAACAACGCGAAACGTTTTGCAAGCGGTTAACGAACCATCCAAACGTGCTGGTGTTGTTTACAGGTTAGGCGGTTTAGCTGCTCTTGAGGGCGATCGAGATTTTGCATTGAACTGTCTCCAAGAAGCTATCTCGTTAGACAATGAGCCTCTTGAATTAGCCCGCCGCGATGTAGCTTGGCTCGAGTTGCGCGAAGATCCGCGTTTTCGATCGTTAATTAATGAGGGGGGTTGACTTGAATAGCTATGGAGAAATCCTTGCCAATTTGAATCAAAGTATTGCATCCAATCCTGGCGATGTGAAAGCGATCGCCCGTCGGGGAGATATCTACCGATCTCTCAAACAGTATGACGCAGCACTAGCTGATTTTAGCCTAGCAATTGCCCAAAATCCCCTCTATGTTTGGGCGATTGCCCGCCGGGGGGAAGTATATCGCTTGATGAAACGCTATCCCGAAGCTTTAGCTGATTTCGATCGAGCTATTGAATTAAAATCAGACTATGCTTGGGCGATCGCTGGCGATAGACTGTTGCCAAGAAGCTTTATTAGAAAATCCAGGCGATAGTTTTGCTCTGTACAATATTGCTGTATTTAAGACTCGCTGGCAAGGATTGGTCGCGGCTCAACCAGATATCAATGCAGCGCGAAGTGCGTTACTGAGTTTAGTAAATTCTGAAGAGCAAGGTATAATTTTGTATCGATTAGGAGGTTTAGCCGCCATTGAAGGTAAGATAGAGCAAGCGTTGAATTATCTTCAAGAAGCAATGTTACTTGAGGATGAAGCGATCGAGTTTGCACGGCACGACGTAGCTTGGCTGGAATTGCGAAATTCACCAAATTTTTTAATGTTAATTGCCGAAGCGGATAGAGCAGTAGTAGATAGCAAGAGTAGCAATAAAATTGCTGCTGTTTTTGCAAAAGAACTGATATTACAGAAACTTCAGGTGTTTTGTTAATAAACCGTAACACTAAAATCCATTCTGAATTTGGCAGAAAATAAAGTTGAGTTTTATTAAGAATACGTGAGAAATCAAAAAATATGGTAGAGTTATTTTAGGTTTTTCTGAAAAACTTACTATTCTGAAAAAATCACAATTTGTTGTTATTTGTTGTGGAGTTGTTATGATACAAAACCAAACCAATCTTGCAGATGTAGATAATGGCAATTCAGCACAGAAACTTGTTCGAGACGGTGAAATTTGCCGTTTATCAGGAGAATACAGCGTAGCTTTGGAAAAGTTTAAGTCCGCGATCGAACTAGAACCTAACTATGCCTGGGCTCATGCCCATCTCGGAGAAACTTACCGTCAATGGGGTTCCCATATTGAGTCGCCTGAAAGATTCTTTGCAGAAGCTAAAAAATGTTTTGAAACAGCTATTAGTTTAGATGCTGATTATGCTTGGGCATACGCGCATCTAGGTGAAGCCTATCGCGAGAATCTGAGATACGAAGAGGCAGAGAAAAATTTTAAGATAGCCATTGACAAAGACAATCATTATGCTTGGGCTTACGCTCACCGAGGCGCAAACTCCTACGCACGAGGAGGAGATGGCTCTGACGATCCGTACTTAGCAGAAGCTCTCGATTATTTAACAACAGCTCTGGATAAAATCCCGACCTATGCTTGGGCTAAGCTTTACCAAGCCATAACCCTGCTAGAACAGAACAAAGATCGTGAGTCGTTAGAGGCTTTTCTTAGCGTGATTAGCTTAGACCCTAGCGTAATCAAAACTCCTACAAAGGACATAGCTTTGTTAAACACTAATCCGCGAAACCTGAAAACAACATTTGCATTGTTTGATAAAGCATTGAGCGAGCACCCCGATGACCTCGAAATTCGGTACTACCACACTGTCAGCAAAGTAAAGTTGATGACATCAAACGAGGCTAAATTACTAATCGACGAATTGTACAAGCTATTAGAAGAATCGAATCTCCACATTACTTTGGATGAGTTAACTAAAGACTACGTACTTGGCGGTTTAGCGGCTCTGGAAGGTAATTATGAGAAAGCTCGGGAGAAACTAGCAACTTTCACCAACAATCCCAAACTCAAAGCAAGGGCACAGCGCGATTTGGCTTGGCAACCAGTCTTCGAGGGACAGAGTGTTAGTTGAAACAACAACTCAGCAAGAAAACAATCGAGCCAAATGAAATCGAGCAAAAGGAATAGTATTAAATGAGTCAATTACCAGTTTTCTTAGCCAATCTGGCTATCGATCCAAAACAGCAACTAGCTTTTGAGAGGGAACCTGACGCCTTGATGGCAGCAGCCGGGTTATCAGAATCGGAACGAGTCGCTATTAAGAGCCGGAAAAGCGCCCGAATTACTGCGATTTGTGCGGACGAACTTTTTCAAGCTGCTGTAGTAATAACCTTACCTAACCCAGATCCTTTACCCGATCCCGATCCTCCTGTTCCTCCTCCTCCCAATCCTCCTACTCCTCCCGATCCTGCTGACTCTCTCACTCCCGATCGAAGTCTCTAGAGGTAGATTACATAAGTACTTATGCAAAAGTAGGGGTAATATCTTGCCCCTACTTTGTCCTGCATCAACCATAATTATTTAAAAGCAGAGAAGTTTGAGATAATTTTAGATAAAGGCTCTATCAAAAACTTATACAGAGTAAGTAAGATGCTTCAAATCGCAGGCTATCAAGTTTTAGAGAAATTGCATGAGAGTGCTAACTCGCTAGTCTATCGCGGATGTAAAATAGCAAACAACCAACCCGTTATCTTGAAAATTCTCAAACAAGCGTATCCACCGCCAACCACAATAGCCTGGTTTAGGCGGGAGTATGAAATTACTAAAAATTTGAATCTAACGGGAGTGGTGGATGCTTACAGCTTGGAAAATCATCAGTTTCGATGGGTGATGGCGCTGGAAGATTTTGGCGGTGAATCCCTCGATCGCTCGATCCAGATTAAACAATTCTCATTAATAGAGTTTCTGCCCCTGGCGATTCAGATTGCTGACATTCTCGGTCAAGTACAACAGCAGAACATTTTACACAAAGATATCAACCCATCTAATATTGTTTGGCATCAGACAACTGGGCAAGTCAAACTGATTGACTTCGGCATTTCTACGGTGCTGACGCGAGAGAATCAAACTTTTCGCAATCCGAATTTGTTGGAGGGGACGCTAGCCTATATGTCGCCCGAACAAACTGGACGAATGAATAGGGCTATCGATTATCGGACAGATTTTTACTCGCTAGGAGCGACATTTTACGAGTTACTGACAGGTCAGTTGCCTTTTGTGACGCAGGACGAACTAGAATTGGTGCATTGCCACCTTGCTAGACAGCCAGCGCCACCGCACGAACGCAAACCAGACATTCCGCCGGCACTCTCAGAGATAGTGCTGAAGTTAATGTCTAAAAACGCTGAAGACCGTTACCAATCGGCGTATGGGCTGAAAGCGGATTTAGAAGAATGCCTGCAGCAGTGGCAGGCTAAAGGACAGATTGACCCCTTCCCGCTAGCTCGAAATGATGTTTCCGACAGGTTCCAAATTCCGCAAAAGCTGTACGGGCGAGAACGAGAAATAGATACATTGTTAGCAGCTTTCGATCGCGTCAGCCAGGGAAGCAGTGAAATGATGCTGGTATCCGGGTATTCCGGCATTGGTAAGTCAGCTTTGGTGCAGGAAGTTTACAAGCCCATTACTCGCCAGCGCGGTTACTTTATCTCCGGTAAATTTGACCAATTTCAACGCAATATTCCCTACGCCGCTTTCATCCAGGCATTTCGGTCATTGGTACTGCAACTGCTAATGGAAAGTGAAGAGAAAATCGCTACTTGGCGAGAAAAAATTCTGGAGGCTTTGGGTGCTAACGGACAGGTAATCATTGAAGTTATTCCGGAAGTGGAACTGATTGTTGGCGCGCAACCTGCTGCACCCGAACTACCACCAACAGAAGCAAAAAACCGCTTTAACCTAGTCTTTCAAAACTTCATTAAAGTATTTACTCGCCAAGAACATCCGTTGGTGCTTTTCTTAGACGATTTGCAATGGGCAGATGGAGCTTCATTAAAACTAATCGATCTGTTAATGACGGCTGCAGATAGTAAATATCTATTTTTAATCGGAGCCTATCGGGATAACGAAGTTAATGCAGTTCATCCCTTAATGTTGGCGCTAGATGAGATCGAGAAGGCAAAAGTAACAGTTAATCAAATTTCCCTGTCACCTTTAGCTTTGCCGCACATCACGCAGTTAATTCAAGATATCTTTCGCCGCCAACCAGCAACCGCAAAATCTTTAGCTAAGTTGGTGCTTGCCAAGACAAGTGGCAATCCTTTTTTTATAGGTGAGTTTTTAAATTTTTTGTATGCCGAAGCCTCAGTCAGTTTTAATTATCAACGAGGTTATTGGCAGTGGAATTCAAAAAAAATTGAATCCCAAAAAATAACTGATAATGTAGTGGAATTAATGGCTGCTAAAGTACAAAAATTACCACCGCAGACCCAAAGAGTTTTGAAGTTAGCTGCTTGCATGGGAAACCAGTTTGACTTGCAGCGACTGGCAATTGTTTGCGAGCAAGCTCTTCGGGAAACAGCAACGGATCTTTGGGCTGCGATCGCAGATGGCTTAATCTTACCGATGAACGATGCCTACAAGTTGATGGAACTAGATGTAGAAGGTCTATCCGATCGATTGGTAGCAGAATATAAGTTCGCCCACGACCGAATTCAGCAAGCCGTCTATTCGCTCATTCCCGAAACAAATAAACAAGAGGTGCACCTGCGTGTCGGCAAACTACTGCTGCAAAACCTGCGATCGGAAACACAAGAACAAAAGATATTTGAACAAAATATATTTGATATTGTCAATCAGTTGAACCAGGGTCATACTTTAATTGAGGAATCAAGAGAACGCTACGAACTGGCACAGTTAAATTTACAGGCAGGAAAGAAAGCCAAAGCTTCAGCAGCATATCAAGAAGCCTATAACTACCTAAAGACTGGCATCGATCTGCTAGGGGAAGACTGTTGGCAGAACCAGTACGATTTGACATTAGGACTGCATACAGAAGCAGCAGAGACTGCTTTCCTGAATGCGGAATTCGAGCAGATGGAGCGATGGAACAAGGTAATCTTAGAACGAGCCAAATCGCTACTAGACAAAGTAATAGTCTATGAAGTCAGGCTCTTAACCCATGCAGCACAAAGAGAACCCCTGGTATCGATAAAAACAGGTCTCGAATTGCTAAAGTTGCTTGGCTTTGCCTTTCCTGAAGAACCAACTCAGGCAGACATTATGGCGGCAATGCAGGAGACACAGTTAATTTTGGCAAGTAAAACAACCGAGGATTTAATCGGTTTGCCGGAAATGACAGACCCAGAAAAGCTAGCAGCCATGAATATCCTGACTAAATTATTGATGCCTGCTTTTTCTGGGACGAAGATACTGATTCCCCTGCTGGTGAGCCAACAGGTCAATTTATCAGTAAAGTATGGCAATAAACCTGACTCCGCTTATGCTTACGCAATGTACGGGGTGATCCTCTGTGGAGCGGGAGATATCGATACTGGCTATCAATTCGGTCAGCTAGCTTTCCGGGTATTAGAGAGGCTCCATTCCCAAAAATCCAAAGCCAGGACATACGTAATAGTTGCGGGTTTTTTAATACATTGGAAGCGACATATTAGGAATATATTGCCTTTTTTATTAGAAGCATATCAAAGTGGCTTGGAAACAGGTGATTTAGAAATGGGTGCGAATGGGGCTGCGAGTTATTGCATTGTTTCATATTTAGCAGGCAAGGAATTAGGCAGTGTCGAACAAGAGATGGCAACATATGGTGAAGTCATTGCCAGGGTCAAGCAAGAAACTGTTTTAGACTGGCTTAAAATTTATTGGCAAGCAGTCTCGAACTTGCAAAGGGAGACAGAAAATCCCTACCAATTATGCGGTGAGGTGTATGACGAACAGAAAATGCTACCGCTTCACATTCAGACTAATGAGAAATCAGCATTATTTAACCTATATTTTAACAAATTTATTCTCTCTTATCTGTTTCAAGAATTTGAGAAATCCTTTGAATATTTGAAGTTATTAGAAGAGTACTTTATCCAAGCTAAAGAAACGTTCTATGCTCTTCCCTACTACTTGTATGATTCACTGCTCCGACTAGCCATCTTTCCTCAAACCTCAACGTCTACACAACAGGACATTTTACAGAAAATAGCTGTCAATCAAGAAAACATGAAAACATGGGCGGGACACGCCCCTATGAATTGTTTGCACAAATTCTATCTAGTGGAAGCGGAACTCGCCCGCGTATCGGGCAACGATCGAGATGCCAGAGATTATTACGATAATGCGATCGCCCTAGCCCGCGAAAACGAATATCTCAACGAAGAAGCCCTCGCTTACGAATTGGCTGGCAGGTTTTATTTAGCCAGAAATCAAAGTCATGTTGCCCGTCATTACTTGCAAGACGCCCACTATGTCTATCAGCTTTGGGGGGCAACAGCTAAAGTCAAAGATTTAGAAGCCCGATACCCGCAGTTTTTAGCCACCCAGTCGGTTGGTTCAACCGCCACAGATAGTCAAAATACCAAAAAATCTATTACCACAACCTCTGGAAGGTATGGCGAAACGTTGGATTTTGCCACAGTAATGAAAGCATCCCAAGCTATCTCCGGTGAAATCGTTCTCGAACAATTGTTAAACCAGGTGATGAAAGCTGCGATCGAAAACGCAGGCGCAGAAAAAGGTTTTCTCATCCTGGACAAAGGCGGGAATTGGGTTATAGAAGCCCAAGCAGCAGTAGAGGGCGATCGCATTACCATTATGCAATCCATTGCCGTAGATTCTGTAGATCCTGCAACTGGAATTCCCCTGCTGTCAACCGCCATAGTTAACTACGTCGCTCACAGCCACGAAAATGTAGTATTAAATAACGCCACCGATGAAGGACAATTTACCCGCGACTCTTACATTACCGCTACTGAACCCAAATCGATTCTCTGCACTCCCCTACTCAATCAAGGCAAACTAGGTGGAATTCTCTATTTAGAAAATAATTTGGCGATCGGCGCATTTACCTCGGAAAGAGTCGAAACTTTAAAAATCATTGCTGCTCAAGCCGCGATCTCGATTCAAAATGCAAGTCTCTACGAAAAATTAGAAGATTACAACCGAACTTTAGAGCAAAAAGTAGAAGATCGCACCGCACAATTAGCCCAAGCTAATGCAGAAATATTGGTTTTGAACGAACGGCTAAAAGTAGAAAACCTGCGCATGAGTGCCGAACTAGACGTAACCCGCCGCCTGCAACAAATGATTTTGCCTCACCAGCAGGAATTAGAGTCAATAGAAGGGCTAGAAATTGCTGCATTCATGGAACCGGCTGATGAAGTTGGCGGTGACTACTACGACGTACTAAATCACGGCGGTAAAGCCACAATTGGCATCGGCGACGTGACAGGACACGGTTTAGAAAGTGGCGTGTTAATGATTATGGCGCAAACAGCAATTCGCACTTTGTTGGTTCACAATGAAACCGACCCAGTTAAATTATTACAGACAGTCAACCAAACGCTTTTTGACAACGTAGAGCGCATGAATTGCGGTAAAAGTATGAGCCTTTCTTTGCTGGAATATCGCGGGGACAACATCCTGCGTTTGAGCGGACAGCACGAAGAGGTGATTGTCGTGCGTGACCGCGGCGAAGTAGAGCAGATTGATACCATGGAGTTAGGCTTTCCGATCGCCTTGGAAGCAGATATTGCCGATTTCATTGCTACTACTGAAATACAGTTAAATTCTGGGGATGTTGTCGTACTCTACACAGATGGAATTACCGAAGCTTTTGATATGAATCAAAATGAATACGGTATTGAGCCAATGATTGAAGTTGTTGTCCTTAACAGGGAACAGTCAGCAGCAGAAATCAAGCAAGCTATTATTGACGACCTGCGGCGATACATCGGGGAGCAAAAAGTATTTGATGACATTACTTTGGTAGTAATCAAACAGAAGTAAGTATGGGAAAATTTAGTTGCGGCAGTGTCAAATATCTTTCGAGACTTTGGCAAAAAATATATAATTAATTGTACTTAACTACTTATATCAATTCCGGCTGCGCCGGAATGATATAGAAGACACGGCAGTGCCGTTTCTTGCGCGCCAGATTTATTGTAGGGAAACGGCACTGCCGTGTCCTGATTGCGGGTTATATTAATGCCGATGCTAACGGATTTGATATTATACCTTATTTTTAGGGGAGATGAATTTAAAATTAGAGATTTATCATTCCTGGACGTATGCAGGGGCAAAAACCCGGTTTCTGCGTCAATCTCTCAGGCGAGAGATCAACTATTTTTCAGATTAACCGGGTTTTTTGCGTAAGTTATATTGATGTCAATCTTATGTAGCAGAAATAACTCCTTCGCCCAATCGGTTACACCTAATTTAGCTACCCGAAACTGAGGGCGATCGCTTCCCCAGTGCCAAAATCAGTAAACTGGCGTACATCGGGTTCATGGAATGCTAAAACAATATCTTCTTTAGGCACTCCCAGTTCGACGAGTTGGTTCGCAATTCCGACTTCAGTACCGTCATGCTGAATCCAAATTTTTCCACCCTTGATATCAAGATGCAGAATACAGCCAAAATCGCGTCTATTTCCACGCCAACCAACATACAGAAGTTGATAATGATCTTGCTCAGTATCAAAAAGGGTTTGCACTTCGTATTCTTGCGCGTTGCGTTGTATCGAAATGCGCTCTCGCCGTTCTGAAAGAAGATGACGAATGTATTGCCGATATTGCTCTACAGCCATTGAACAATAACCTCCTGTTGCACATCATAAATCATCAATCGCAGTTGATATCGCTGAACCGCAGCCACAATAAACCGTCGTTGAAAGAAACTTTCATAAATTGGCAATCGCACCGCTAGATAGAGGCGGCGATCGGGTTCAATCATTTCAAGCGCATCGCGATAATTGAGAAATTGTCCCAATGCAGTATGAAAATCTGAAACATTGGATGGGCTAATGAAACTTTTAACTTCTACAGCTATTTTCTGATGATCTCGCTGGGCGGCTAACAGTTGTTCCGCCGCTAAATCAATCTCAAAATCTACATCATCAACATTAATTTCATAGGGATCTGCCGTAATCTGCCAACCTTGCTTTTCTAAACCTGTCTTAACAACACCATGAAACCGATCTTTTACCATACAAGTTTTCTAGTTGCAGATAACTACTGATCTTGTAAGTATTTTTGCTTGACCAGCCCTAGAACTTACCAATGAATATTATAACCTACATTTGGCGATCGCAAATAGTTTACAAACCGGATATCGGCACAAACTCGTAACCGTAACTGGTGCGATTTCCGGGTTTAACAGTTACTAACTGAACTGCGCGATTGCGATCGCCCGAAGGTAAAAACCGAATCGGGCCGGATGCTCCTTTTGCCGAAAAATCTGACGCGGATAAAGCTTGTTGAATGCCTGTACGAGTCGGATTGCGCCCTAAACCGACAATTAACGCGATCGCCGCATCGTAGGCTAAAGCTGTGCGCCAACTTACTTCAGCATTCCAAAGTTGTTTGGATGTTTGGGGAAAGTTTGACTGCGGATCTGCGAGAATGTGCCAAGGAACAGCCAGCACCATATCTGTTGCTCCTGCACCACCGATTTGCAGTGTTTTAGCAGTATAAGCGCCGTCTCCTGCTAGTAATGGCAGCCGTTTGGCGTTTACTTGCACTACTTGCAAAGCTTGGTCGAGCGTGGCTGAATTGGATGCTAACATAATCACTTCTGCTCCTTGGGCGATCGCACTTTTAACGCTATCGGCCGCATTAAAATTGCCCTTAGCAAAGTCAAATTCGGCTACGATTTGTCCTCCATCTCCGTAAAGAGCAGTGGTGAATTCATCTTTTAAAGATTGGCTGTAACTGCTGGCAGAATTAAAAAATACAGCAGCTTTTTGCTTTTGCAATTTTCCCACCATATAGCGCGAAAGAGCATTAGCCGCAAACCGATCTCTCGGCACTGTCCGAAATATATTTTTGGCAGATCCTGAGAGCTGCACAGACGTACTTGTGGGAGAAATTGCTACTAATTGTTTTTGCTGGTAAATCTTGCTGGCTGCTAGCGTCGTATCTGAACCAAAATGTCCGATTACTCCTAAAACTTCCGAGTTATTTGCTAAAGCGCTGGCAATTTGTGCCGCCATTTCTGGGTTGTTGTCATCGTTAGCAATTAACACTTTTAAGGGAGTACCGCTAATGCCGCCGCTTTGGTTGACTTCATTTTGAGCTTGAGCTACCCCCCGCATAATTTCTAGAGCAGCATTGATATCGCCGCCAATGGGAACTGCGGCGGCAATTGTGTAGGATTTTCGATCGCCGATGCGGGCGTTGTTGAGGTAAATTAGTGCTTCGGGATCGTTGCGATTGGTTTTCAGCGAAGCTTGTAAGTCGGAAATAGCAGCGTTATAGTTGCCAGATGCAATCGCCTGTACTGCTGCTTGTTTGGTTGTTGTTGCTTGCTCTGGAATTAACAGTTTTTGTCCGGCACTCAGACGCTGCTGAATTGCCTGCTCTGATTGCGGGGAATTCCCCGTCGGAGACTGGGGAAATGTCTGATTTTGGGGTGATAAACCTCCGAGATTGATGCCGCCTCGGCTTGTCAGCCACCAAATACCTGCACCGGCTAGCCCGATCGTAATTAGGAGCGATAATACCAGAACAACGGTTTCATTTTTTTGGGACATGGCAGCAGAATTTTAGATTTTAGGTTGTAGATTCAAAGAAGGAAGTTCGCCAACGAGCAATGTACGGGATGTAACGCATTTAATAACAAGTTTTCCTTCATTTAATAATTTAGGTAGCAATTAGAATAATTGTGCTACTCGAGATAGATGATTTTTGGCTGACATATACATATATTTTAGCGCTTGGTAATTTATTTCAACTTGATATTTTACAATCTAGCTGCGTAGCAGCTTAGATCCAGTGACGTTGACTGTGATGCCTGCAGATTGTCCCGTCTCTGAGGGTTTGGCTTGTTCGCCGTATTTGGCGCTGCTGGGGGTGGGAGGCATTTCTGGTGTGATTTCTGGTGCTGTTTCAGGCACCGCGTCTCCTGAGTCTGCCATCGGCGGGAGTGCGATCGCGGTGTTGCACAATTTGAGGATGATTCTTGTGGGGAGTAGGGGTTAGGCGTCCCGCCTGCTGTGAAAATACACGCCTTCGGGCGAAGAGAGCCGATCGCACAAAAAAATCAAAATCATCCCGCTATTATGCAACGCCATCAATAGGGCTGTGGCCATCGCGATCGTCAGGTTAAAAAAATCGTCTACTATGAGTGCTTGTTCTGAGGCTCGATCTGGCATCAGGTGGTTGTTTTGACCGTACCACAAGCTGATTGGTGCGATCGCTGTGCCGCCAAGTAGGGCCAACAGCGAACTCGGTATTTTGCCTGTTTCTTTTGCCATCCTTGAACTGCTTGCTCGGGGCTACGAGGCCTGGAGTAAAGAGTCGCTGGCTTATAGCTTGCTTAACTTATTGACTGCCGTTTTATTTGCCGTCATACTTCCTACTAGGCTAGAACAATCAGCTAAATATAGTTTGTTGCGAATGATATTTTATAGGTTTTTTTATCCTATTTAGTTTTTTATAAACACTTTTGCTCTGCTCATATCACAATTATTTATTAAAGTGTCCTTCTTAATTATATCTTTATTTTTCCGCCCCAAGTCGAAAGCGGGGAGTTCTTAATTATCCAGGGGCCGGGAAAGATTAAAGTTTTTTGAAGTTTGGCAAAAAAAAGGAAATCTTTTGTAATATAAAGAAGAAAGTTGAAAATTTTCTAAAGACAAACTAATTGCATAAAAGTCTCGCTAAGGTAGTAAAAAAGACGGTTTGTCAGAGAAAAAGAGTGTTAAGCTCGGCTAAGCTCAGCCAAAGCAAAACCTCAATATTTAATTAAGTTCGATCGACAACAAAGGCTAAGGTAAATTTCATGGCAAACTCAGTTGTAAATCAGCCAAACGCAGCAGCAGGAGTGCAGTGGCAGCCAAAAGATATTATCCGCAGCCTAGTGTGGAAAATTGCGATCGCAACCTGGCTGTTAATGGCTGTAGGCAGCGCCACGCGAGTCATGAATGCGGGGCTCGCTTGCCCCGACTGGCCGCTGTGCTACGGTCAATTAATACCCGCAGCGCAAATGAATTTGCAGGTATTTCTGGAATGGTTTCACCGTGTGGACGCAGCAGCGATCGGCTTAAGCGCGATCGCACTTTTAGGACTATCTTTGTTTTACCGCAGCCGCCTGCCAAAATGGCTGCCTTGGGCGAGCGCCGGGGCAGTATTTTTAATCGTTTTTCAAGGCGTATTGGGCGGCTTGACAGTAACACAACTGCTGAGATTTGACATCGTTACTGCTCACTTGGGAACAGCTTTACTGTTTTTTGGCGCGCTGCTAGTCATCGGTTTCATGCTGACTCCCTACGAAGCTACAGGCAATACGGGCAAATTAGCTTGGGTAAGTTCGATCGCAGCATTGTTAGTTTACCTGCAAAGTTTGCTAGGAGCATTAGTAGGCTCTAGATGGGCGCTGCACCAATGTTTGGATTCCTCAGAATTGTGCTCGGTAATGAACAGCCACATCGCCGGTATCGTACCAGCTACAGCAGCGACTTTAGCAGTATCAGTGATGGCTTGGCGGCAGCCTGCACTGAGTCCCAACTTGCGAAAAATGGCTAACTGGGCGAGTGTTTGCCTAATTGCTCAATTAGTTTTGGGATTAGCAACTTTCCGGCTGCACCTTCAGGTAGAACCGCTGACAGTCGCCCACCAAGCAGTTGGTGCTGCTTTGCTGGGAACCCTGATAGCTTTTAGTGTTTTAGCTTGGCGCGATCGAGTTTTATCAGCTTGAGAGATAAGACTAAAGTAAGAGGCGGCGGGTTTATTAATCCTTGTAGCTACACCAATAATTTATCGTAAAACCCGCAAGTCCAACCTAATGACTAATGACGAATTCGCAAATAATTACTAACAGCTTACAACCGATGCAAGAAATCCTTACCAACGACAGGCCCCGCCTCCACGAAAACTTTTCGCAAGTGGTGAAAAGTTACTATCAACTAACAAAACCCAGAATTATTTTACTGCTGCTAATCACCACATCAGCAGGAATGTGGATGGCCGCCAAAGGAGAAGTAGACCCGCTATTGCTGTTATCAACTATTACCGGAGGCGCTTTAGCTTCCGCGTCGGCGAATACGATTAATTGTGTCTACGACAGCGACATCGATTATATTATGGAACGCACCCGGTGGCGGCCGATTCCTTCGGGGCGTGTCAAGAAGCGCGATGCTTTGATATTTGCGATCGCCCTAGCTACAATATCCTTTACATTGCTGACAGTTGTTGCCAATTTATTAGCGGCATTGCTAGCAATGTCAGGCATCGTTTTCTACGTCCTAATTTACACCCATTGGCTGAAGCGTCACAGCGTGCAAAACATCGTCATCGGCGGTGCAGCAGGGGCGATTCCCCCGCTAGTTGGGTGGGCTGCGGTGACGGGAGATTTGAGTTGGGGTGCGTGGCTGCTGTTTGCGATTATATTCCTGTGGACACCGCCGCATTTTTGGGCATTAGCAATGATGATTCGCGATGAATACAAGGAAGTAGGCGTCCCGATGTTACCTGTAATTGAGGGCGACGAAGAGACAGCCCGCCAAATTTGGATTTACACGCTATTGATGATTCCTGCAACTTTTCTGCTAGTTTATCCCCTGCATTTAGCGGGCGCGGTGTATGCGGGGACAGCTATTTTCCTGGGTGCTATTTTTGCCCAAAAAGCTTGGTTGCTGTTGCAGACTCCCGAGGATAAGATTGTTGCGCGATCGCTCTTCAAATACTCTATTCTGTACCTGATGCTCTTGTGCGCTGGCATAGTGGTTGACAGTTTGCCTGTGACTCATAATTTTACTACTGCTGTTGTCCAAAATGTGCACACTTTGATTAGTGCAGTTGTGATGTAGTCTGCTTTTAGAGCCCCGGCTTCTTGAAGAAGTCGGGGCTCTGGATATATTGTAAAATTTAAAGTGGAGGAAAGTTCTGATGGCTGAGAATACTGTGAAAGTAGACATCTCATTTCAATCACTGCTGGAAGCTATTTCGTCACTGGGAATTGCTGAAAGATACAAGATATGGGAATTTTTGGAAGCTGAATTATTCCCGAATGAGGACGATTCTCCAGAAGACATTGCCGAAATTGAAGCGGCCCGTGCTGACTACAAAGCTGGAGATTACACAACTTTCGATCGATATATGGCACAACGGGCAAATTGCTGAGGCAAGTTAATGCGGTTTCTGGCAAATGAAAATTTTCCACCAAGTGACTTGACCATTTCGACAGATGAAATTACCCAACGGAGAGAAGGCACTGCTGGGCGACAAGCTTGAGCGATACTCACTAAATATGCAGCATCCCAAAGGAAAAGATAAAGCCATCCTGTTTAGAAATCGATTGGGAATTACACTAGAAAACAAAGCTATTTTAGAAGTCGCTTTATTAGAATGTGCGGTCAATCAGGAGGCAGAAATTTATAAAACCGACAACTATGGAACCCAGTATGATATCAAATTTTTCATGACTACGGAAACAGGAAGCTCTTGGGTGCTGTCATGTTGGATGATTCGCACCGATGAAGACTTTCCCCGGCTAACTAATACCTATCCTGTCAATAAGTGAGGATATTGTGATCACGTTACACGAGTATGATGTTGTTGCCTTGACCGCAGAAATTCAGGCAATCCATAAAGAAACCTCTGGGCCAATTTTGCTCCGGCCCGGACAAGTTGGCACTATTCTGATGAGCTTTGACGATCGCGCTTATCTAGTAGATTTTGCCGATGCTCAAGGTAATACCTATGCAATGGAAACCGTTCCTTCAGAAAAACTCATGGAACTCGTTTATGAGCCACTTCCTGCCTATGCCTAGCCTACAAAGAATACTTTAGAGAGTATTGAGCTGGAAATTGCGATCGCAGAATTATATCGGGGTGTGAGTTTGGGACGAGAAATGAAGTAAACTATATACAAAGGTTTTAAACAATTTTAACCAATGCCAGCATCCGTTGCTTATCTGTTTGACAGAATCACAGTGAACCCAAGACAATGTGGCGATCGTCCCTGCATCCGGGGAATGCGGATTCGAGTCATCGATCTCCTAGAATTGCTAGCTGCGGGTGAGCAAATTTTTGAGTTTCTCGAAGAATTGCCAGACTTGGAACTTGAGGATCTCAAAACTGCGCTTCTCTATGCAGTCCGCAAACTCGACCATCCGGTTTTAGTCGCATGACAACGACAATGGTTAACCCCTTAGCGTAGCGAATGCGGTTCAACTCAACCGTTAGACTTCTTTTAATTGTTTGTGATGTGATGTTTTGAGGGAAGAAAAAGAATGTGGGATCGTATAAAAGAGCTTCGTAAAATTGGAGAGGGTGGTATGGGTGAGGTCTGGCTTGTTTATGACCCATCTCGCTCTGCTCAGTTTGCTGTAAAGAAAATACGCCCTACTCTTCTTCGTAATAAAGACATAGCAAGGTTTCACAGGGAGATTAAGAATCTTCGTTTGCTTGAGCACCCCAATATTGTAAGAATTGTTGATTCTTCAGAGGATCTAGAAAATCCTGGGTACATGATGGAATATTGTCCAGATGGCTCCATAGATAATCTCTTACCAGAAACTTGCAATAATTCAGATCGCGCGATTGATATCTACTGGCAAGTAGCTAGTGCCTTGAGATTTTCTCACAACTCTCCAGGAACAATTGTGCATCGTGACATTAAGCCTGGAAACATCCTTCTTGGTGCTGATGGAAATGCTAAATTAAGTGATTTCGGCTTAAGTATCGCTATCGATAGTGAAGATACGAGGGTTACAACTTCAAATTGGCACAGTCCATATTTTAGTCCTCCTGAGCAGTATCGCAATTTTGCAGGAGTTGATAAAAGAGGGGACATTTATTCTCTTGGTGCAACTTTTTATTATCTGCTAACGGGCGATTATTACGACCCTACTATTGGTTTATCTAAACTGCAAGATCCGTTACAGCGTTTCTTGGAAATGCACCTTGCTGAAGATAGAAATAATAGGTTTGGCAGTATAGAGGATGCTGAAGACTTTTGGCAACGATTAAACAATCGAGATGAAGCCCAACGATATCCTACTTTACGTAAAAACGAGAAAATTGCCTTGATACAGAAGTTTTTTGACTTTCACTGTGGTATGAACGATGATTTAGAACAAATAAATTATGCTGCTTATGTTCTTGATGAAGCAGCTAAGTTTGAGTCAGATGCTGATATAGTTCAACAGATTTCAGCGTGTCGATCTCATATAGATGTAGAAGGAAAAGTAATGGAATCGCAAATGGAGCTAGACAACCCTTTCTACTAATGCGTCAGAAGTCTAACAACCACGCTGCACCGGAACATATCCAGATGGTTGATTCAGTTATAAGGTTTGTCTGTGTCCGGTGAGCGCGAACGTTAGACCGCTAAATCTGAGTTGGGTAGTGGCTTGAATATATCTATCAAATTCCAACCCAAAGGTGAATGCCATGCAAGCTAAACTTCAAGAACAACTTTCTCCTGCTGATGTCGAAGTTATTTTGGGACGTTTGCCAGAACGAATTAAAGCGGCTCTAATTGCGCGTGCTGCGGAAATTGAATATCCGATCGCAGCGACGATCGCCACTTCGATCGCCAGTTTTCTCGACACAGAAGCATTAGGTTTCGTAGATTGCCAACCAGGGCGCGGGCAGTAAAACCCAGAAGAGGTGTCAAAGTTTACGGTATACTTCGTTAACGCACCCTACAAGAGAAGCGATCTATCTCTCTACCTCACGTTAAGCTAGAAACAGACAACAGAGAGCCAACCTACGCAAAAGGTTAATATCAATGGTTGCGATCGCCCAAAAAACCCTTTCCTTCGAGGAATTTCTCAACTGGGATGACGAGTCAGGCAGGTCATTTGAGCTAGTCAATGGAGTTGCCATGCCCCTGAGTGAACCCACAGCCAAACATGAGGATGTCGTCGATGGATTATGTCGTCTCTTGGTAGATCATTGCCAATCCTTGAACCTTCCCTACGTTCCTCGACAAAGTAAACAAGTCAGATTGAACGCTGCCCCGGGCGAAAGTGAATCGAGTCGTAAAGCCGACATTGTGGTGTTTGCCAAGGAAGAATGGGTCAGAATGCGTCAAAGTTCTGCCTCTGCTGCTGCCTATATTCCACCTCCGTTGGCGATCGAAGTTGTCAGTACGAATTGGCGGGATGATTACCGCATCAAATTGAATGAGTATGAAACTTTAGGAATCCTCGAGTATTGGATCGTTGATTATGCAGGGTTGGGAGGCGTTCAGTATATTGGTTCTCCAAAACAGTCTACCGTGACCATCAACCGCTTAATCGATGGTGAATATCAGGCACAGCGATATCAAGGAGAAGCCATTATTGTTTCTCCAACGTTTCCTCAGTTGGTATTAACTATCGCTCAAATCGTTGCGATGACACAAGCTTAGTGTTTGCAAATTATTAGACTTGCAATCGTTAGTTGACGAACTGTACGAGCAATTGGGATACAATTATTTAATCGATTACGATAGCAATCCACCATCCCCTTGGTTAAAGTCAGAGATAACGGAGGTTTTGGCAATTGATGGGCGATCGCTCTCTTAGTTGTTCAAAGCTGGTGGCGATCGAATCCCTCTACAATAAGAAGTAGTTAGAGTCTAAAAAAAATTATGCCAGTTGTAGCAGTTAAAACTTATATAGAGTATCGGAATGATGCCTATTGGGTTGAAGGAACTCGGATTTCTCTTGACTCGATCGCCTATGCTTTCCAACAAGGATTATCGCCCGAAACTATTGTTCAGTCTTTCCCACTACTGACACTGGAACAGGTTTATGGCGCGATCGCCTTTTATCTAGCAAACCGCGCTGAAATCGACGCTTACCTAGCCGCCGAAGAAGCCGCATTTGATGCCATTCCTCAACCTCTACACACCAGCGATCCAGCTTTGTACAACAAACTGATGGCAGCTAAAGCAGCAAGACAGCAGGTGCGATCGTGAATGTTTGCTACCAAGCTGATATTATCTAAAATCTCGGTCAAGGCGAAAAGCTATGCGCGAGCATATCCAGTATACTCTCGGACTTCCGGTGGATGGAAAGCAAGAACAATGCAGTCTTTGGGCACGCCAGCGGCGACGAGTTCGTCAGTGATGCCGTCTTCAATCCCATCATAGTGAATCCAGATTTTGTCATGGCGGATTTCGGCGTGAACCACAGTACCATGAACTCGCAGATGATTTTCCCAACCTTCATGTATCAGCATAAAATGGTTGCGATCGCGGCTGACCACCACATAGGTAATCACATCCCCATAAGTATAAGGAATATCCGCATAGTATTGGAGAATTTTCTCCAACGTCTCACGCCATTCGTCTACGGGTTGATTTGCGGTTGCCATTGGATAATCTCCTCCGTGTTTGGGTCAAAAACTATCAGGCGAAAACCTGGTTCTTCTAGCAGCAATTGCCCAGCTTCTTCTTTAAACAACGTTTCAAAGGTGTTGCGATTAACAGCTAGGTATAGACGACGCTCTGGCTCTCGTCTTTGCAGCGTTCTGGCGTACATAAAGAACTGCCCCCAAGCATTTTCGAGGTCATTAATGGGCGAAGGGCCCAGAAAGCTTTTGATCTCGATCGCAATTTTTTCAGACCCTCGTTCAGCCGCAATTAGTTTCTGGGCGCCCAAATCGACAAAGACCGAGCGGCCCCCAATTTTTAGAATCAGTGGGTCATGAGTGATTGTCCAGCCATCTTTGATGAGGGCGGTGCAGACAGTATCGTGATAAAGGTCTTTGGCAGGCATAAGGGCTGTTCTTTTTAGCTTCCCTGTCTATCTATCGTATACGACGCAAGTTCCGAATTATTTTAAGTTGACTGAGATTATAAGAAACCGGGTTTTTTACCGAATCTGCGGGCTGCAACGAAATATTTTCGTAAAAAACAAAGGTGATGAACCCCCAAATTAATTCGATTGAATCTGCGAATTCAAAACCTTAGAAATTCGATCGCGCGTTTCCTCCAAATGAGCCCGCGTATAAGCATCCGCATTCCGATCCAAATTCCGAATACTCTTGCTCAAACCCTCCCGCAACTGCCGCAACTCGTACCAAGCCAAACTCCGCGCATCCTCTGGAACATTCGTTTTTCGCAGCACCATTCCGATCAAAATCGCCAAATGTTCCCGCTGCAACGATCGCCGAAAAGTTGAAATTTGCATCTTCTTTTCCGGCTGCAAAACCTCTTTCCAGATATCCTTTTGCACAGTATCCAACACTTCCGGCAACCTCAAAGCAGTTTCCGGTGCTGATTTCAACTCCGCATCCCGCAGCCTCGCCAAGCGCACCGGCGATAGCAAAACTCGCAACACAAACCGCTGCAAAAAAGTAATTCGATCGCCGATCGGGTAATCTAGAGGAAACACCAAAGCCGGACTTCCCCAGTGTTCCCAGCGCGAAGGCGCCAATTTGTTGAGCAACTCCGGCGCAAAACTAAACGCATCCGGGGCAAAAACGTACTTCTCTAATGTTGCTAAAGCTTCTCGCTGCTGAGAAAGTTCGATCGGCACAAACGGCAACTTCGCATTAGTATCTCCAGGGCGAATCCGGCTAAACGACTGTCCCCCCACATACAAAGTCGCATTCATCACCTGCTGAAAATAATATCCGAACACCGAATCAAACATCACCCGCAGTTCATTATAACCGTCTTCCCCAACCGGAATTCGCTTTTCTAAACGCTGCCACATCGCCCTCGCATTATCCAATTGCCATTGCGAATACCTCAGCATATTCGCGCTGAGATCGAAGGTATTTGCAGCGGGATCGAGAATGTCAACAGAATCCTCATCCGGCGCGTAAGCTAATTGCTGTTCCGCAGCGCGGCTGGCAATTTGTTGCAGCGCTGGTAAATCGCTGTTCGGGTTTACGCCGCCAATCACCTTGTAACCGTACTCGATCGCCCAATCGTCGTAAGGCCCTACAATCGTTGGATAATAGTCGCCCTGCACAGTTCCCTGCGGTGCCAAATTAATCGGCACATAATCCATCACCGACGCAATCATACCTTGCGTGCGAGTTACCTGAGTATTGTTCAAATCTTCAGGTTGCAGCATCGTACTCCCGTGAAAATTGTGCCTCAAACCGAGAGTGTGACCGACTTCGTGGGCCGTCAAAAATCGGATATATTCATTAACATAATTGTCAATCGCCCCACTGCTAGGCGCTGCATTTTCCAACAGATCCATCGACATTGCCCCGATCGCAAACTGCCGGCTAGATTCCAACCCAAAACACATATCCGAACTCGACATCAACCGCGATAAAGGCGATCGCTTTTGCTCTTGGTATCTTTCTACCAAAGTCGGCAAATCATCAGCAATTCCACCTCGATCATTTTCCCCGCTGCTTTTTCCTAAATCCCCATTTTCTAGCACCTGCAAATAGCGAGAATATATCCCGAACTGACAGGGATTGGTATTAGAACTGTTTCGCCCTTGAAAACTCTTAGATACCGATCGATTTTGTTCGACCAAAGATCGATATCCCTGTTTGATTTGCCCGACAATATTAGCATCCAAAAGAATGTCAGCATCCAAAATTTCCCCCGTCAGCGGGTTAGTGCGAGACGGGCCGATCCCGGCAAACTCAGGCTCAAAAGAACTCGACCAGCGAATAGTATTGTATCGAACATCAGCCGGGTCCCATTTAGCATTGTCCGGCATTTGTTTGACCTGAATTGCCTCAGTAAAACCTGCCTTTTCAAAAGCTTTGTTCCACTCCAAAACGCCCTCGCGAATTGCGTTTCGGTATTCCACAGGCACATTATTTTCAATCCAAAAGACGATCGGCTGCACCGGAGGCGACATCGGCGCCGTCGGGATTTGCTTTTGCAAATGCCAGCGATTGATATAGCGCACAAAAGGCTCCCGGCTGCTCTTGTCAGAAAAGTCCTTATATGCTGTCAGAAAATAGCCCACTCGCTCGTCCGCAAGTCTGGGGCGGTAGCCGTTATTTAGCGGCACTTCCGAGAAACTGTAGTGAATGCGGAGGTTAAAAGCCCGACTGTCAGGAACCGAAGGTAAATAGTTAACCGCGCTGTCATTATCGCTAGAAAAACCGTAAATAGAAGCAATTTCTACATTCAGCGGAAACGCTTTAACATCTTTAAAATAAGACTTGTCTTCATCGATCGAGTAAGAAGCGCCCAAAATCATCGGCAAAATCGCTTTTACCCCTGGTAAGTCGCGCTTTTCGCTCATCAGCAAATCGCCTAAATCGATCAGCAGAGTTTGTCTTTGCGGATGAATGCTTTTGAGCGGCAAAGAATAGAGAATCGACTCGCTAAATGCCCTTTCCACCGAACCAGCTTGCGGGTCGCCCGGACTGGTACGAAAATTGATATTTGGTATCACAAACTGCACGTTATTTTGGACTCGGCGCAGTTGAAACAAGAAATCGCCGATCGGCAATCCGCTAAAAATGCCCCCTTCCCCCAAACCCGAAGCCAATGTCACGAAACACAGGAATTTTTTGTCTAGTTGTTGCTGTGTAATTTCTAGATAAACTTTATTAGTTGCTTGATTGCGGTAAAGGGTAAATAGTCCCTCTAACTTTTTTGCGTCTTTGACAACCTCTTCAAAGGGCGCCAGAGTTTGCTGTTCGCTACTTTGTTCGTTGCTGGGCGGCCCAGATGATAAAGCTAAAGGTAAAAAGAAACCTTTATACAAACTCCAACAGAAAAATGCTAAAGATAATATAAAAAATATCAAAGGCAGATTTTTTCTGGCACTTTTTATCTGTGTATTTTTGCTATTTTCAGGAAATATCAATCTTTTCATTTTCAGTATCCAGCCGCAGGAAAGAATAGTTTTGAGATAGTCGCGCCGCACTCGCAACGTTGGGATCGTTTAACTTCTAAAATAACTCAAAACTCAAAATTCAAAACTATTGTTTCGCTGGCCAGGGAATCATGGGATCTTGAGCCAACCGTTTAGAAACTGCAACAGCACCGTAACGGTTGAGGTGGCTGGGGTCGGAAAAAGATTCCCGCGCCTGGGGCCACAATAAACTCTTATCTAGGAAAATTAGTCCGCTTTGAGCTGCTAATTGTTGCATATATTGCCGGAATTCTTGTTCGTAACCTGTCCGCACCGGGTCTAAATAATCTTCGGTCAGAGGCATATTCACAAACACGAGATTGATGTTGCGAACCTTAGTAAATTGGATCAGATTTTTGAGTGCTAGAGCTTGTTCGCCTATCAATTTAAAATCTTGATAGTCGGAGTCGTAGTAGCCAGATACTTTCGGGTGATTCTGAAAGTATGTATCAGGATTGAAGCGTATATCGATCGGCAAAAAGCCATTTGGTTGAAACTCGCTGGTTGGTTTACTCGCAGCAGTTGGCTGGGCATTTTCCGTTGTTTCTGGGCCGAGGGCTGCGGTTTGAGGGATCTCGGTGGCAACAGGGGCTGATGGATTGGCGAGCGATCGCAAAAACCCTTTGAGCCGATCGCGCTTTTTGTAAGTTGCAGAACCCTCCACAAACTTTTGACTCACCAATTGCTGAACGTTAGCTTGAGCTTGTTCCAAATTGTCCACCAATTCAGTGGCAGTCGCCACCGGATTGTTGGCACTCTCTTTCGATCCTTCGGCATCTAATTCATTGGTGCGGATCAGAAAACTACCCCGGGACAATTGCCTGTAACCTTCCGAAGAAGCGATCGCGCTAAAAGTCAAATCCGGCCGCCCGCTGTTGAGAGCCCTCGCCCCGTCCGCCAACACCAGCAATTTTGGCAGTTGTTGCGGCGGCAAAATCCGGCGGACGATCGAATCTACAACCTGGAGAGTAGCTCCATTAACCCCAAAATTGTAAGCCCTCAGGCCCGGGTAGCCGGAAGCTGCCAAAGCTGTTTCCAAAACCGCCGGGTCGATACCCCGCAGCGCCCTCGAACTACCGACAATTAAAATATCCGGCGGTTTTTTGTGCAGGTGGATGTACTCTTGATAGCGCGCTATCTGGTCGTCAAGCTGCTCGCTCCTCAAAGTAGGGAACACCGGAGGAGCAGAAACATCAGCTACAGGAACGCTAATATTTCCCGGTTTCGTAAACCCAGAGCCATTGAAAGCCTCTTCCTGGTTAGCTTCCGGCGAGGGCTGCAACGGAATTCGAGGCAAATTTACCTCCCCTGAAGGGGGAACGGAGTTCGCGGTTTCGTTCGGAAGTCGGGCTGTAACGTCGCCAAAAGCCTTGGGGGATGACTTTTGACAATTTGGGCCGCTGCAAACTTCGGAAGTGCTAGGAGCTTGACTGACCGTCGCAGATTGCAGAAATAGACCGAGGAGCCAATCGGTATTGAAAGTCAGCAGACAGCCGGCGATCGCCCAAATCAAAGCCATGCCGGCGGCGCGATCGGCTCTCACGCCCCCCGGCGCAGCAGCATTTGTTGACAAACCATCGTTGGGAACAAAAAAACCCGAAGCCACAAGCGGTTGCACCGCAGCTTGAACTAACTGCTCGCCCAGATTGTATCCGGGGAGTCTGATTTTGAAGCGGGGCCGCCAGGAGTTGGGCCCGGGCGCATCGAACACCAAATTCTCGCCCAAACCCGAAAAAGCCCCATCATCCGCCGCAAACTCGGGCACAGGTTCCTTTGCCAAGACAGCCAATTGCGAGGGAGCCGGTGCCGGAGTCGCCGCTGATTCCTCGTCAACCGCCGTTCTGAGGTCAATTGCGTAGCGCCACAGCGGCACTTTCTGGCCGGCGCGACGCCCGTAGACTCGCACCCCTGCCACTCCCGGAATTTGTAACTGCCGCAAGAATTTAGCCACCGGCGGCCCTACCTTCGACTGAGAAGGGCAAGTCAGAGCTTCAGTCATGACGTGCAGCACGTCGGCTTTTTGCAGCACGACAGCGCGAATCCCTCCTGTTTCCAGCTTGCGCCTGAGACTGGGGTTGAGCAACCTGTTCGCTAAAAAAGTCAGAGCCAATTGGTCGCCCTCGGCCGCCAGCGTTCTGGCGCTTGCAGCCAAGTCGGGGTGGTGGGCAGCAGGCAAGTCCACCCAGTCTATCCACACTGGCGACTCCGGCGCCGCCTGAGATTCCTTGGCTGGTTCTACGCCGTAGATAGTAGCTGCGCGGATGCCTTGGGGCGCGAAGGAAGCTAACAAAGGGGCGATCGTGTCGGTGGTTTGCTGCTTGTCGGGGTATTCTTGCCGTTTAGGCTTTTGTCCTTTTTTGGCAGTTTTGCTGCAAAACAGGTGGAGGGTTGCTTCTTTGAGGGTGGCCCGCACTTCGACTCTCGATGCTGCCAAGTGTTGGTTTAGCAGTTTGGCGATCGCAGGTACGTCTCCCCACCTGGCCCATTCCTTGAGAATTTTGTCCGGCGAAGTCAAATCCACCCGCAGCAGCCAGTCCGGCTTCGCTTCGCCGCTCACTTGGCTGCCGATCAGTGCTTCCCGGAAATCCTCTAGTTGCAGTTTCCGCAGCCGGCCGGCGATGGGTTCTGCCAGCAACGAAGGGTCGGGGCTGTAAGCTGACTCGCACAGCACCAGCAGCCGGCGTTCCTTGGGCTTGATATTTTCTGGCGCCTGAGCCGGCAGGTTTTCCCGGCTGCTTTTGAGTTCTTTTTCGCGAATGCTTACTTTCACCGAAACTCCCATCGGCCCGAGGATTTCGCTGAGATAGCTGGCGATCGCATCTGGATAGCCCCGGCGCGCCAAAGTTTCCGGCGAAACCGTCAATGTTCCACCGCGATCGCCCTCGCCTGAGTCGGCTTCGGGGGATTGAATCAAAGCCACCGCGCCGCGGTTCGCTTTGTGCTGCGGGGGAACGGCGGAACTAAAAGCTTCCCGCGTCGCAGCAGCCGAAGTGTCGATCGTCACGGGGGAAGTTTCAAAAGCTTCTGGGTATTGAATCCGCGAGGCGATGGGAAGACTTTCGGCGTCAAAATCAAGTTCTTCCCGTACTTGCGGCGGGTGGGCCGCTGTTTCTACCGGTTTTGGTGTCTCTTTGAGTTTGCGGTTTTCATTCTTGAATTTGCCGAAAAATCCGCCTTTTTTAGGGCTTGCTGGCGGTTCGCCGTCGGCGGGACTCTCTGGCGGCGGCACTTCGGCAACTTTTGGTTCCGGTTGCTGTGGCTGTTGGTGTCGCTGGGGACTGCTGCAATCGAGCCGGACTGTCCAGTCATTTTGTCGGGAACCGAGTTTGCGGCCGCACAGAAACAACTGGTAAATTTTAGGTCGATCGGGCAGCAGTCGCGTTAAATCAGTTTGTTCGAGGGCGTTGGTAAATCTCGCCGTCACCAATTCTTGAGACGGACACTGCGCTGCTTCGCACAAAATGTGCAGGTGATTTCCCCGCAAACGCGCTTGTACTTGAACTTCGGGAAGCCCTAAAGCTTCTTGCGCCCACTGCGACGCGCTCGATCGATTATCTGCCAATATGCTCCCGTTCGCATTCAACATGAAACTCTAAATTTTGCCAAAGCTGGTTTTGTTTTCTAGAAATAGCACAGTTACAGATTTTACAGACAATTATTTTATTTGCCGAGCCTAACCGTTTTATTTGGTTTAAGCCGTGCTGGACTTAGTGTCTTGCCTTGTATCCCTCGGCTTCGATCCGTTGGGGAATAGTGTTTTGATAATACTACCTCGACATTTTGGCACAGATAGACCCAAATTAAGCCTAGCAAGAAGTTATTCGTTATTCCTGATACCGTTTCCGTTTGCATCGGAATAATCATTTTCGGATTGTAGTGCTGTGGTTTCGCTTAGCTGCGCGGAGACAGTCGCACGCTCGATATTCGGAGAGTATCCCGATTTTATACAAAGCGTTTTTTCCGAGTGCGAGCTTAAGAGCTCGCCCGATATGTCTAGGCTGGCCTACGCGGGGACGATCGCTTGCAGGATATCATTCGGATGTCACCGGATTTGATATCAGAAGTCATTAGTCACAAGGCAGCAGTCAAGATGATTATTTGCCTTGTAAACTGAGGATTACGGATTGACACAGGAGGAATTTATGCCATCGGAAAACCAAGACTTGCTCAAAACTCAAACACCTAACAGTCCAAAGTTGCCAGTTCCCTCAGAAATTTTATTGAGCTTGGTCGCCTTACCCATGCTGGGCGGCTTGGTGGTGGCTAAAGCTGCTGCTGAGTTTGTTGCGTCGATCGGCGTTGAAAGCGAAGAAGTCTTTCGCGGCTCGCGCCTCCCCGTGCTCAACTTTCCTCAATCACAGGACTAGAATGCCCAAGGAAGGATGCTGCAACTAGAAGTTAATTTTTTTTACCCAGCCCAAAAACGGATACCAGCCCCGACTCCTGTCGGGGAGAGATCAAAATTGTCAACCCTAGTTCAACCTCCCAGATTCATCTTTGGAGTAAATCTAAAATTGTTCGACTCAGTGCTCGCCGAACGTCTCGCGCCGAAAATCTAAAATCGCAGGTTAACCAATCTTAAAGCTTGACAATCGGTAAAATCCGTGCTGTTAAAATTGGTCTTTCTTTATACCTTGTACATAAGTGCCTTCTACTTTCTACGTTGCAATAAGTTGTCTCAAATTTGACTGCAAACAAAAGTGTTTTAGGCGAAACTAAACCATACAATTTTCTTGACACCCGCAGCTATTGAGGAACAGCCCGATGAGTTCAGTCCTCCAGTCTTCAGAACAGGCTATTGATGCAACATCTATTTCCCATTCTCCCGCTTACTCAAAATCAGACCTGTTTCTGCGCAATCGCCTCAAAGTAGTAGAGGACTTGTGGGAATCGGTGCTGCGACAGGAGTGCGGGCAGGAATTGGTGGATTTGCTCCAACAAATGCGATCGGTCAATTCCGCCGAGGGACAGGCCACTAACTTTCGCGAGTCGAATGTCGCACAGCTAATAGAAAAGCTCGACCTCAACGCCGCCATTCGCGCTGCTCGGGCTTTTGCACTGTATTTCCAGTTGATCAACATTGTCGAACAGCACTACGAACAGCGAGACCAACAGCTAGCTTACTCTAGCAGTAACGACGCTGGTGGGCGGATGTTTTCTAAGCTGCCGGGACAAGCAACGGATGCCCCCGATCGCCCGCGCCACAGGGAAGGCCCAGGCCCCGCCCAAACGGCTCTGAGCAAGGCAGACAGCAGCGAGACGATCGCCCGAGATGCCGGAACTTTTCACCAACTGTTTCCCATGCTGCTGCGCTTGAACGTGCCTAGCCAGCAAATCCAGCGCTTGATCGATCAGTTGGACATCCGCTTGGTATTCACCGCTCACCCGACGGAAATTGTCCGCCACACGATCCGCACCAAGCAGCGGCGAATGGCGAAGATTCTCCAACAGCTAGACCAAGTTGACGAGAAATTTCAGGTGTTCGGGGGCGACTCTCCAAGCCCCTACCCGGTGTCTTGCTGGGAAGCGGCCGCTCTCCAAGAGCAACTGATGGAAGAAATTCGCCTCTGGTGGCGCACTGACGAACTGCACCAATTCAAGCCGACTGTCCTTGACGAGGTGGAATACACTCTCCACTACTTTGAGGAAGTTCTGTTTGATGCTATTCCCGAACTCTACCACCGCTTAAAGCAAGCTCTGCACGCTTCTTACCCTTATCTGAAAGCGCCTAGTTACAATTTTTGCAAGTTCGGTTCTTGGGTGGGTTCCGACAGGGACGGCAACCCTTCTGTGACTCCGAAAGTTACTTGGCAAACGGCTTGCTATCAGCGCCACTTAGTGCTAGAAAAATACATCGGCGCGGTGAAGCGGCTGAACGAACTTTTGAGTTTGTCGCTGCACTGGAGCGACGTGCTGCCGGAATTGCTCGAATCTCTCGATCGCGACAGATCGGAATTTCCGGAGGTTTACGAGCAGTGGGCGATCCGCTACCGCCAAGAACCTTATCGGTTGAAGCTGGCTTACGTGCTGCAGCGGCTGGAAAATACGCGCGATCGCAATTGGCGGCTCTACAAAGGAGACGAGTTGCAGCGGGAGCGCGAAGCTTTGTCGGAACATCCCGGAATGACCGGCCTTTATCGATCGGGCGCTGAGTTTTTGACCGAACTGCAGCTCATCGAGCACAATTTAGTTGAAACAGGTTTGAGCTGTCGGGATTTGGAAAATCTGCTCTGCCAAGTAGAAATTTACGGGTTTAACTTGGCTTACCTAGATATCCGCCAAGAGTCAACAGTACACTCCGACGCTTTGAGCGAAATTGCTGAATACTTGCAAATTTTGCCCAAATCTTACAATGAAATGTCGGAATGCGATCGAATTATTTGGCTCGCAACTGAACTGCAAACTCGTCGCCCTTTAATTCCCGCAGAATTGCCCTTTTCTCCCAAAACTTGCGAGACGATTAATACCTTCCGAATATTGCGGCAAATGCAGCAGGAGTTTGGTCCGGAAATTTGCGAAACTTACGTCATCAGCATGAGCCACGATGTCAGCGATTTACTGGCGGTTTTGTTGTTAGCAAAAGAATCAGGACTTTACGATCCGGCTACAGGAATTAGCAGCATTCAAGTAGTTCCCCTGTTTGAAACGGTGGAAGATTTAAAAAAAGCGCCGGAAGTAATGCAGCAAATCTTTGATCTGCCACTTTATAGAGCTTTGCTAACAGGAGGATACGCGCAGGAACTAGCGGAAAAAAGTGAAGAAAATCTCAAAGACTCAATCGAAACTCTCAAATTGCAAGAAGTGATGCTGGGCTATTCCGACAGCAATAAAGATTCTGGTTTCCTCAGCAGCAATTGGGAAATCCACAAAGCTCAAAAGGCTTTGCAAATGGTTGCGGAAAAATACAATGTAGAATTGCGGATTTTTCACGGCCGAGGCGGTTCTGTAGGGCGCGGTGGCGGGCCTGCTTACAAGGCAATTTTAGCTCAGCCTGGAAAGAGTATTAGCGGGCGAATTAAGATTACCGAACAAGGCGAGGTTTTGGCTTCTAAATATTCTTTGCCGGAGTTGGCGCTTTACAATTTGGAAACTGTGGCGGCGGCGGTAATTCAAGCTAGTTTGCTGCACACTGGTTTTGATGGCATCGACCCTTGGAATGAGATTATGGAGGAGTTGTCGGTGAGATCGCGATCGCACTACCGCCATTTAATCTACGAACAGCCGGATTTAGTCGATTTCTTCCACCAAGTTACCCCAATTCAAGAAATCAGCCAGTTGCAGATTAGTTCTCGCCCCGCGCGTCGCGGTGGCAAAAAAGACATCAGCGGTTTGCGAGCAATTCCCTGGGTGTTTAGCTGGACTCAAAGCCGCTTTTTGCTGCCTTCTTGGTACGGTGTCGGCACAGCTTTGCAAGAGTTTTTGCTGGAGGAACCGGAAGAACATTTGAAACTTTTGCAGTATTTCTACTTGAAATGGCCGTTTTTTAGAATGGTAATTTCTAAGGTGGAAATGACTTTATCTAAGGTAGATTTGCAGATTGCAGAACACTACGTGCAGGAGTTAGCTTTGCCGGCTGACAAGGAGCGTTTTCAGACTTTATTTGAGCAAATTGCTGCCGAATTTCATTTGATTCGGGGTTTGGTTTTAACTATTACGGGACACCAGCGTTTGTTGGACGGAGATCCGGCATTGCAGCGTTCGGTGCAGTTGCGAAATGCTACGATTGTGCCTTTGGGTTTGTTGCAGGTTTCGCTGCTGAAACGCTTGCGGCAGCACGGTAGTGGCGGGGTTCCGGGGGTGATTCACTCGCGTTACAGCAAGGGTGAATTGTTGCGGGGAGCTCTGCTGACGATTAATGGAATTGCTGCGGGGATGCGGAATACGGGCTAGGGAAATTGGGCGTTGCTGATTCACGGTATGAATCAACTTGTCGCTTGAAGTTACAAAACTCACCCTCAAGCGGGCTTATAGCAATTGGGAAATCTTGAATTCCTAGCTGTATTCAGCAACGCCGGAAATTGTTTTGAGTTTTGAATTAGTGGTGAGGTGCGCTCTAGCGCACCCTGCTACTGGTGGTTTCAGAATTCGCGCGCCCATTGTAGTCACAGCCATAGAAAACTGTTCGCTATCCTAGGTGAGATTTTTTTATGTCTAAACGCAAACAGTCTGAAGGTTGTCGCCCGATGCTGCGGCGCACTTTTTTATTTTTAACGGGCATCGCTTTGGCGCGGGTTGCGGCTGACTATTTTGCGATCGCCCAAAACCGAGATAGCTTCTTTACTCTTGCGGGTCAACTGTGGCAAAAGTCACTCGCTTTTTTATCAACTATACAATCAAATCAAACTCTTCAACCTCTCGCTAACAATCCCATTATAAAATCTGGAAAAACCAATCAACCTCTGCCGAGTAATCCTATTGTAAAATCGCCAGAAAATTCTCCCGCAGCGCAGCCGTCTCAACCTCAAATTATCAAAAGTTCTGCTAAGCAAGCAAAACCTGTACAACTCAGCAGCCAAAATGTAGCTGGCGCCAGTTTTTATCTCACAACTATTGACCTCGCCGACCCGGAAATTTATATCACAATTGGGTTAGCTAATAATGCAGATTTTGCAAATACTTCTAAAGTAACGCGGGGCGATGAACCTTTTGAAAATATGGTGGCGCGTTACCGGGCTGCTATTGTTGCTAACGGGACTTTTTTTGGTAAAGATGAGCAGAAATCTGTGCTGGGAAATATGGTGGCGGCGGGTAAGTTTCTAAAATACAGCCGATGGGAAAATTACGGCACGACTTTGGGAATTAAAGCCGGAAATCAATTGGAAATGGTGACGGCTAGAATCGAAGGTAAGCCGGATTGGAGTCAACATTGGTTTTCTCTGACTTGCGGGCCGAGATTGGTTAAAGGGGGGAAAGTTGGGCTGTCTCCTTTATCGGAAGGTTTTAAAGATGCTCATGTTTTGGGGTGGGTTCGAGAACGGCGATCGGCTTTCCAGCTTCCAGAGATAAGTTATTTTTGGTGACTTTTCTTGATAGTTTGTCTTTGGAAGCAGAAGCTAAGGTTATGCAGGCGATGGCGTCCCGCCCCGCAAGCTACGGCTGTTTTGAAGCGATGAATTTGGACGGAGGCGCTTCGGTGGGTTTGGCTCATCAGGGGCAGATTTTATTGCCGCCGGGACGGAATTTGACGAATGTCCTGGTGGTTTACGATCGCGAATATCCGGCGCCGGCTCAGTTAAAGCAGTCCTGGGAACGCTTTCAAAAGGGATCTCGACCTTCCCCCGATCCGTCCGTTTTTTTTGATTGATTTAGCAGAAGGAAGTTCGGCAACGCGCACTGAATCGGGATGTAACGGATGGAAGAAAGAAGGAAGAAGGAATCGAGGGAGCATCCCGATTTTGGGTAGTGCTCCCGAGGGAAGGATGAGAGAATTAGAGACAATGCTATAACCAGTGCTTGGGATACGTCCTGTCTGCGGCTAAATTATTAAAGATTACGGCGCACAAGACCAAGATTATTGATCCCTCAAAAGCAGGTGTTAGCAAAAATTTCCAGTCTGGTTTGGTCATCATGACGACTAAGGCAACTGCTCCCGAAGGCGGATGTAGAGTTCTGGTAATCTGCATAATTCCGATCGCACTAGAAACAGCCATTCCCATGGCCCAGGGAGAAGAACCGAGAAATTGCAGAATTATTAAACTGGTGAGAGCAGCTAAGAAATTGCCCCCAATGACATTCCGGGGTTGAGCCAAAGGGCTGTCAGGGACACCAAAAATCAGAACGCTTGTAGCGCCAAACGGAGCCATTAGTAAAGGAGAATTAGTTTTTACAGCAAGATAGGACGTTGCAGTAATTGCCAAAAAGCTGCCAATCCAACTCCAAAAAATATGCCGAGGATGAGGTCTGTCTACTGGGCAGGTCAATGAACACGATCGCCATCTCCCAAAGGTTTTAAAGCAATAACTTTCCCATTTCAGTCGAATTTTTTTACTGTCAATCATAAATCAGGTTACTTGATAACCAAGCTTCTTAAATTGTCTGAACTAGCCTCCGGTAAAGTTAAGATATCATAACAATTTGTCAAAAAGTAGTTAAAGGCACAGATTTTTTACTTCTATGCCACTCAAGGAGCAGCTAACCAGTTTCTTTGCCCACTGCACGGTGTCGTTTACTGGGTAAAACCTCTGCATAGCCTGACCATAAATCACGCTCCGACCACCGCACATTGACGGTAAAGCCTCTGCCGCGCCTGCCACAAACAGCCAGCGGATGCCCAGTTGCGCTCTCCAATATGAACGCCGACTTGGAGAGCGGGTGTGGCCAGCCGATGCCCAAACCCACTGCTTGTTGCCGGAAGTGGTTCACCAAGGACGATAGCTCATCCATCTGCATCCTCAGACGGCGTTTCGGCTTTGGGCGCACTGGCACTTTTTTCTCCACCTGCTGGTATTTCGCGTTGACCTACTGTTGCAGCCAGAGTTCGGAAATCTGCAAGGCACGGGAGGCATATATTTACCGGAATCCTGCACCGGGAGGCTATCAATCTGAGATAGTTGTTGCAGATAATGCTGCGATTAGAATGCTAGCTTTTCCTGAGATTGAAATTAGTTTTTCTGAACTGTTTTGCCTGTTTAGTTTGTGTTTGAGCTTTAACCGCAGATGGAGCCGATAAACGCAGATGAACGCAGATAAAGAGTTAAAACCAAGATGTTTGGGAGTGGTTTAAATGTCAAAGTCGTGGTAAAATGGAGAAATGAATTCAATGGCCTTTTATTTCAAATCTTGAATTATTAGACCAACTTCGGCAGTTATCCCCTTCTGAGAAGTTTCAAATAATGCAGTTATTAATGGCTGAATTGGCGAAAGAAGAAATGTTAAAACCATTGGATAATGGGGCTGATTATCGTGTTGGATCGCCTTATAATTAGGGTGATGCTGCTCAGAAATTAATGAGCTTATTAGAACAAAAAGAAGCGAAAGAAGAAAATGTGAAATGCTCTTAGCTGTTTCACCAGAAAGCTATAATTGAGGAAATTATTTGTAATGTTAGAATTCTCTTTAGAAAATCTTTCCGAAAAAATACATTACGGCAAGACAAAAGATTATTTTCAAGAAGTTCTATCTTCGTACCACAATGGCAACTATCGTTCCGCAGTGGTAATGCTTTGGTCTGTCGCTGTTTGTGACATAGTGTATAAACTTCAGTATCTTGTTGATTTATATCAAGACGCAGTTGCAAAATCAATTCTTGATGAGCTTACAACATTACAAAACCAGGATTCCAAATCATCCTCTTGGGAACTTAAACTGATTAAGCATACCCATGAACATACAAATCTGTTGGATAACTCAGAATATGCAAATCTGGTATATCTTCAACAGCAACGCCATCTATCCGCTCACCCTATATTAGACTCAGATAGACAATTACATACACCTAACAAAGAAATTGTGAGGGCGCTGATTAGAAATACTCTGGAGGATTTGCTTATAAAGCCACCTTTCTACACGAAAAAAATAACTAAGGAATTTTTAGAGGATATTGCGGAATCAGCGCCAGCACTTAATACTAGACAAAAAGTAAAAAGATATGTAGAAAGTCGATATTTAAGTAGACTTAAACCTGAAGTTGAACTTTCTATTTATAGAACTTTGTGGAAGTTGGTATTTAAGGCGGACAACGAAGAGTGCATAAAAAACAGAGTTATCAATTTGCGAACACTTGAGGTAATCGGAAATCGGAAGCCCGAAAGTATTCTCAACCAAATAAAAGGAGAGAAAGACTATTATAGTGATGTTTCATCGATTCCGCTCACTTTGGATTATTTAGTAATTTATTTGTCAAAAAATCCTAAAATTTATGATCTTCTTAATGAAGATGCGAAACTTAAAATACAGCATAATGTTAAAACTACTAACACAAGCAAAATCTGGGGATGGTTTGTAAAGAATAATTTAGAGAAACACTATCAAGACATCTTATCTTTGATAGAAAACGATATTAACTTCAATTTTACCAAGGGAGAATTAAAAGATTTGCTTGAGATAGCTGATACAAAAGAGTGGCAACATTTATTTTGTCACATACTATCTAGTTATTACTGTGCTAGCAGAGGATTTGATGAGGCAGACTCTCGATTTCAGGAAGCCATATCTCCTTACCTTAAATTCTTTGATAAAGAGGCAATAGTGTTTTTGATTGAGGAAATTGAAAAAAATGATCAGGTATATAAGCGCCGAAAAGCAAAAGAAGAACACAAAGAAATCAAGAAAAAGCTTTTTCAATTACACGGACAGGAATTCGACTTGAACCCTTACCCATATTTCAAGGGAACTGTGATGGAAGAAGAAGGCTAAGTCAGCTAACTAATCAAAAAATCTCCTCATCCGCTTTCGACGGATAAACCCACCACCCAATCAGCCCGCATAACCCCCCTACTCAATAGTTTGTGGGTAAGTCCTGCATTCCCTACGGAGAGTTTTGCCACTCGGCGGTAAGCTTGCGGAAATTGTATTGAGACGCGCCGGGGTGACAAGTAACGCAACTGCTGATATTTGCGGGTTGTGGCAGTTTGACTTTGGGGTGCAGAGCTTTGAAATAGCGAGAGTTAGCGACTCGATAGGCGAGCTCTTCGTCTTTGGCTTGGGAACGGGAAAAAGTTTGCAGGTAGTTCCAGACTAGCAGACGGGGCGGGTCTACTAGCAGTTTGATGGTTTGCCCGTAGTGTTGGGAATCTTGCAGCAACCGGCGCCAGGTTTCTGTAGGTAAGACTTGCGGCGGTAAACCGATGTGACAGGTGGCGCAGTTTTCTAGGTACAGTTGCTGTCCGAGTTGGTAGCGTTCGGGGATGCGATCGACAGTGCCATTATCCTCAATTGCAGAGACTTGAGCAAGTCGCGCCGGAGTGTTGGACCCGGCTGTCTGGGCTGCTACCCATCCGCCTCCGGTACAGCAGACAATTATTAACACCAGCAAAGTTGAGTAAAGCCCCCGCAAGCCACGAGAGCGACGCTTCTTGGGGGGGTTTTTGTGGTTCATGGTGTTTCTGCCTTCTCGCTGCTAATTTTTGCCTTCGGTCGGCGGTGTTTTTGAGCCTGCATTGATTTGTTGCCTAAATCACTGGTATGCTCATGCCTTCGCGGGCCAAGCAGCCATTGGCGAACGCGGCCTGCACGTCTGCTTCTACGCGATCGAGAAAATTGTCGTCGTGACCCGGATCGTGGTGAAACATCACGATTTTTTTGACTCCAGCAGCTTTCGCTATTTCTACTCCTGCTTGCCAAGTCGAGTGTCCCCAGCCGACTTTTGGGGTTTTGAAGTCGTAATACTCTTCGTTGGTGTAGTTAGCGTCGTAAATCAGCACGTCGGCGTCGCGAGCTAGGTGTACCACATTGTCATCCAGCCGATCGGGAAAATGTTCTGTATCGGTGCAGTAGACCGCTGTGTGTCCCTCCCAGGTGACTCGGTATCCGATCGCGGTGTTGGGATGGTTCAGCAGTGCCGTTTCTATTTTCACATCGTCGAGTTCTAGAATATCCCCAGGCGTCAAATCGTTGAATTTGAGGTCTGACTGCATCACTTGGATGGGGACGGGAAAATTGGGGTGCAGCATTTGGTCGGCAAGACGGTGTTTGATTGTAGTGCCGTTGGGGGCGATCGCACCGTAAATGTGAAAGCAGTTCCCCGGAATAAAGGCGGGAGTAAAGAACGGAAACCCTTGAATGTGATCCCAGTGAGTATGGCTGAAAAACATATGGGCTTCCACCGGCATTTGCCGCAGCAGGTTGAGACCTAGAACTCGCAGACCCGTGCCGCCGTCAAAAATCAGGCGTTTTTTGCCCAAGCGCATTTCTACACAGGAGGTGTTCCCTCCGTAGCGCAGTGTTTTGGTGCCGGGGGTGGCGATGCTGCCCCGCACGCCCCAGAACTGAATGACAAACTCGGTCAAAGGACTATTTTCCATAGTGGCTTTGCGATCGGAAGGCTGTGGATTGGGTAGAGAGGGTGCGGAATCTGGCATTTTTTTTAGTTTTGGCGGCAGGAACTTGGGAGTTGAAATCTTAGTGTTTAGTTTTTAGTTTTTAGTTTTTAGCAATCCGTACTATAAAGCGCTTTATCGGGGAACCATCCGAGTGCCCAACACTTGGGCTATTAAAAGCCTAAACCGTACCGGTTGGTGTAGGAGATGTCACGCTGGAGAGATTATTTTTTGCACCCTGCGGGCTGCCCGGCGTGTTCTGTGTTCTGAGATTAAGATAGCGCCGATCTATCTAAGTGTTAGGGTAAAATTTCCTCAAACGTAGAACGCATTTCCCAGGGGTATAATTTGCGCTTAATATTACTCTAGGAGTAGTATTGTTTTCAAGATTGGGGTCGGGGCGGGGTTTTGAGGAATGCCGTTCAGGTGACTCGGCATTGACGACTGATTTGACCTTCTAGCTACCCGTTCCTCGACTACATCCCTAGACGTGCAGCGGTAGCCTTAAGTTCGGCCTCCTGAGTTTTTAGTCGGGTTGCAGTCGAGGAGTGCGGGCTAGGGGCTTATTTGCGATCGGCTGCGATGCACTTTTCCACTAAGGGCATGACTTGATCGACATCTTGCCAACCCAGAATTTCCGTGACTTTTTTCTCCAAATTTTTGTAGGTTCTAAAAAATTCGGCTATTTCGTCCAAGCGGTGGGGGGCTACGTCTTTGAGGGACTTATAGTGAGCATAGCGGGGGTCTTTGTCGGGAACGCACAAAAGTTTTTCGTCCCTGTCACCTCCATCGATCATTTCCAGCATTCCGATCGGACGGGCTGCGATTATGCACCCTGGAAATGTGGGCTCATCCATCATCACCATGCCGTCGAGGGGGTCGCCATCATCGGCTAAGGTATTGGGTATGAAGCCGTAGTCGCACGGATATTGGACTGAGGAAGAAAGCACCCGATCGAGAGCAAAGGCTTGCAAGTCTTTATCAAATTCGTACTTGTTTTTGCTACCGGCCGTAATTTCGATGAGGACGTTGAGCAGTCCTGGTTTCGGCTGTGCCGGAATTAGCGATAAGTCCACAACAATATCTCCAAGTTAACAGATGATTGGGATGAGTGCTACTTGCCAAATCCCTTTGATAGCATTTTACGGGCGATCGGGTCTTCCGGCTGCATGAGATTGAGAGAAAGCGGGGGCGATCGGGGTTACACAATTTGAGGATGAGGCTTGTGGGGTGTCCCACCTGCTGTGAAAATACACCGGAGGGGCGGAACGCATCCCACACATTGAGAGGGTAATGCTTTGTTTTGGCGATAGAGAGATATTTTCACATCGATATATTCTTTTTACCGTCTGTCAAAGTTCTTTGAATTTTCAATCCCAACCACTGGCTTAGTTCTGTCGCTAACCACTCGATTTCTGATTCACTTAGCCCCTGCTTCACTCCTAGTCGATATTTTTGGTTGCCGATTTGAATAATCATGTGAGAAACTTTGTATCCAATTTGTTCAATTTCCAACTGGCAAATGTCCTGTCTGCGGGCTGGCTTGGAATGATTCCATCTCAACCCCAGCAGATGGCTGCTATAGGAGATTTGCTGGCGATCGATTACCAGATGCAATTCCCGAAATAGTGCAAATATCGACATTACTCCAGCCGCTACTAATAAACTTCCTGATATCATCCTCAAAACCAATGGATTTATCGGACTTTGGTAATAATTAGTCCACAATGCGATACTCGCAGCAACCGCACCCGAAAGTATGGAAACCCAATCAAAAGCGAATCCATGCGGCGGAATTACAATCTCTATCAACTCCGAATTTTTTGTTAATTTAATATCGCTGCCTCGCGGCTGCACGGGCATAATACTTTTGGATATCTCGCGGGGATTTGCGAGCGAGTTCGATGCTTCCCCAGCCGAAGATAACCGTTTTTCCAAACTCGGTTCTGTCATCCACTCCAGCCAATCAATTAAATTAGGATTTAGTTGCGTTACCCGATCGGCAAATAGAATTTTCAAATCCTGCTGCGAAAGTTCTGTGGGATGCAAACCCGTTACCAAATAAACTAAAGTTGCACCTAAACCGTAGAGGTCAGAAGCCGGAACCGAGCGCCCGCCAAATTGTTCCGGCGCCATATATCCGTAAGTTCCCACTACTGTAATTGTGCCGCCAAATTTGGCAGCTTGGTTCTGCACCGAACCAAAATCAACCAAATAAACTTGTCCCACCGAGTGACCGGATCTGCTGTGCAGTAAAATATTGCTGGGTTTAATATCGCGGTGAATGACAGGCGGCTTTTGCTCGTGCAAATAAATCAAAATTTCTAACAGCGATTTCGCTAATTCTTTCACCTCAATTTCGCTAAAAGTACGCCCGGAACGCAAATGCTCTTCCAAAGTTTTTCCCTTTACATAAGTCTGTACCAGGGCAAATCCTTTACTGTCTGGTTCGTCAATTTCCAGGTAATCGAGGTAGCGGGGAATTGCTGGGTGAGAAAGCGTTTTTAAAGTTTCCGCTTCCCGTTCAAATAGCTTGAGGTCTTGCCATTCAAAATCGCTGCCGAGGAATAGCTGTTTGATGACAACTAATTCTAGAGTTTCCAAATCGCGAGCTAGCAGTGTTTGGCGGCCAGTTTTTTTTCCCAGTTGCCGCTGCATTTCGTAGCGTTCTGCTAATATTTTGCCAGTCATGTTTTTTCCCTTAATTTAAATTAAAGTCCACTTTCTTTTTGATACCACCGGGCAAAAGACTTGCTACCTATCCCCATTGATAGCCCTGCAATGAGCGATGGTGCCACAACTACAAAAATATAATCAGTCAATGAGGGTACATAACTAAACGTATCGTCCCCAGGGCCAAAAAAAAGAGACTCCAAACCGAGCGTCTTCATAAAGAGAATGCTTGTAAAAGTACAGATTGCCATACCTATCGCAGTTAAAACCTGTCGGTGAAGTTGGGGATTAGTTAGGGGAAAAAACCACACGATCGTCACAAGTGAGATGATAATTCCGTTCTCCAAACCCAGCAGCGCGCCGAGAAAAAAGCCGAGGATTCCTCCCGCAATTGTCCCCAGAATCGGGAACATAAAGGTAGCGTAAAATGCTGCACAAATTCCTACAGCTATAGTTCCTGCCGCAGTGCTAAGCCTGATCGCATTCTTGAACAAGCTAAAGGTGGTCACGGTTTTTCCCTGTCTCAATGGCAGGGAATATTTATTTATTGTCTGTGGTTTTTCGAGAACTTCTTTTGCAATCTGGACTGAGGCGGGACGGCGCTCTAAACTGGGATGTGTCATCCACTTCAGCCAATTGGTAAAACCGGGACTCAGTTGGGTGAATTGCTCGAATTCGATCTGCAAATCTTGCTGCGGCAAATCGGCTGGATGCTGCTTGGTAATTAAGGCGATTAATGTTGCTCCCAAGCTGTACAAGTCGGAAGCGGGAACGGCCCTCCCGCCAAATTGTTCGGGCGGCATATAGCCATAAGTTCCGACAACGGTTACTGTTTTCCCTTGTTGGGTTGCTAGAGTTTGAACTGCACCGAAATCGACTAGGTAGACTTCCCCGACGCTGTTACCCGATCGATTCTTGAGTAAAATATTGCTGGGTTTAATGTCGCGGTGAATCACCGGGGGCTGTCGCTGGTGCAGGTAGGCGAGGATGTCTAATAATGCTGTGGCTAATTGTTTGACTTCGCTTTCGCTGAAGGTGCGGCCGTCTGAGAGATATTCTTGTAGGGATTTGGCTGCGATGTAAGTCTGAACTAGGGCGAATCCTTTGCGGTTGGGGGTGTCGATTTCAAAGGAGTCGAGATATCGGGGAATTGCGGGATGGGATAGGGATTTTAAGGTTTCGACTTCTCGCTGGAACAGTTTTAAGTCTTCCCAGTTAAAGTCGCTGCTGAATGAGAGGAGTTTGACTACTACTTGCTGTTGGGTTTTTAAGTCGCGGGCGAGTAAAGTTTGCCTTCCTGCTTGCTTGCCGAGCCGCCGATCGCACTGATAGCGATCGGCTAATATTTCTTTTGACAAATCGCCGATGTTTTCTCCTCTCATGTTCTCTTGCCCTAGAACCGATTAAACCTAGTGTAGTTGACAAAAGTGCAATAATCGGAAATGTTCGGGCTACAGCAAAAAAATTTCTGTCACAGACCAACCGCCTTTAAGAGCCAGCGATATCGCACAATAAAGACGCGCCTGAGTTAAGCTTGAATTTAATTTTGGATTTGCTTGTAAATTGACTGCACTACGTCGAGCAGGCTCAAGACTTGCTGCCATTCGGGGGCTTCGGGGTTGTAGCTTTTGGCGCGCTGAGCTTTCAAACTGTGGTGCAAGAGGGAAAGCAGCGCGTCTGGAGACTGTAAAGAATTGTCATCTTCATCTACTGGGGTTTGGGCTGCATTTTCTTCGATATCTTCTTTAATTTTTTGTGCTCTATCGGCCAGGGCTAAAGATCTGCCTGCAAGGTTTTCCGGCATTTTGGGCTGTTCGGACAAAGACGCGCTGGTTAGTTCTACCAATAGTTGGCAGACTCTATCGACCCATTCGCGATCGTTTACTGAAAAGGAACCTGATTTGAACACTTGCCCGTCAGGTCTTTGTTGAATGCTTTGTACCTTCTGGATCAGAGGGATGGCCTTAACAGTGATATTTTCCGGGATTCTGGGGATATCTGACAGGGAGCTCCGAGCAATCTCCAGCAATAGTTGGTAAACCTGATCTACCCACTCAACATCTCCCGATTGCGAATTCCAATTATTCATAACTGACGCTAGTGATTTTCTATATCTAAGACTAGAACATTGACTATCTGCGAAGAAAGCTCTTTTTAGGAGCCGCTAACGCTATTAAGACTTACCCGGGCGGACTGAGAAACCCGGTTTTTGAGCGGATGTTTCGTAGCCTTTCTCCAAGATTTTTCTCAGAAACCGGCTAACGCTGCCGCAAGTCCTAACTATTTTTAAGCGCTTCAAATACTAGAAGTGCTAAGTTTGTTGCGGTAGGTAGTGCGAACGAAACAGGTAGGGCGAAACGCAGGCATCTGGCTTGCGAGTTCAAATCCGGTTATCTAACCATAATACCTGTTGGAGCTTCTTTACAATTAACCTCAATAGGATATTAAGGTTAATGGGTGGTCGGATGGGAGGCGCACCCCGATCGCGATTGCCCCCGCCGCCCCCGGAACCCTGGCGCCACCGCCAGCATTTGCTGTGGGCCACTGTTATTTTTCTGTGAGATTCCAGACACCATCCCAGTTGAGTGCGTCTGAAAACCCATGCTGAAATAACATACAGCGATCGAAGTGCAATTTAGCTGCCTTGTTTTTCGGGTCAACTTTTAGAACGGCGTCAAATTCGCGTGCGGCGTCTGTAAAAGCTTGCTTGGCTTTTGGTTCTAAGGCTTTCTTAAACTCGTTCAGCACTTTTTTAACTTGATCGAGTCCGAGATTTTCAAATTCCTCATCTAACATTTCTGCAACTGTCTCCGAGGCCCGACTTTTTATTTTAGCCTGCAATAGCCGCCTGATCTCTGCGGGTTTCAGCCTCTTGATTTTGGGATTTGATGGTTCTAAGATGTCTGCTTCCAACAGCTTTTTGACTTCGCCTTCTTGCAAGTATTTAATATCATCTGCTGATAGGGGTGCTGATAGGGGCTTGATTTTTGCTTGCAGCAGCATTTTGGCTTCGTCTTCCGAGAGGTTTTTGATGCCTTCCAATTTCAGCAGTTGGATTTCTGGCTGCAACAGTACGATGAGTTGGTCTGCTTCGGACAGGTTGTTTGGGTCGTATTCTGACAGCTTTTTCAGTTGATGTAACAGGTTCTTGAGCTCGTGTTCCAACTGTTGCTCTACAAAATTGTTGGGCAGTTTCTTAATCTCTGCCTCTGGCATGGAGGCGACCTCATTTAAGATGTTTTTCACCTCACTTTCTGAGAGTCTTTGGGTGACTGGAGCTTTGTAATGTTCGCGCCCCTTGGTGTAATGTTCTATAATTTGTTGCTGTGTCTCGGTTAGTGACTTGCCCACTGGCGAGTATCCCTCGCGGATGCCGACGAGTTCGTAAACGATTACGGGTTCGCTTTTGCCCTTGACAGTAATAAAGTCGAGTTCTCGCACGTAGAGCCGATCGGCATAATCTCTGTAAGTATTGTCGCTGATGATCAAGTCGGTGCCGTACTGTTTGCTGGCGCCTTCTAAGCGAGAGGCGAGGTTTACGCCGTCTCCGATCGAAGTCAATTCCATGCGTTTGCTACTACCGATGTTGCCGCTGACAACTTCATCAGAATGTACGCCCATACCGATGCCGATCGGCAGTTCGCCATTGGCCACGCGATCTTGATTGAACTCTGCCAGTTTTTCCCGCATTTTCACTGCCGTTTGCATAGCGCACCAAGCATGATCCTCTAGGGGTGCTGGAGAGCCAAAAACTGCCATCAGAGCGTCGCCGATGTATTTGTCGAGAGTCCCTCCGTACTCGAATACGACATCTACCATCACTTCAAAATATTTATTGAGCATAACTACCACTTCTTCGGCTTGCAATTTTTCCGTAAGTGTGGTATAGCTGCGAATGTCTGAGAACAGCACGGAAACGTTTTTGCGCTTACCGCCCAATCCAGTATCCCCTGAAGCTAACAAATCTTCAGCTACTTTTGGGGTCATGTAACGGTACATCAAGTTTTTGACTTGCTTGGCGCTGCTAATATCTTCCATGACGACTAACGCGCCGTTGACCTTGCTGGGGTCGGTAGCGTCGGTCATTGAATTAATCGAGAGATTGATACTCTGCGATTTTGCTTCACAGGACAGCAAAACTTGATCCGGGTAATACTGCTGGCGGTCGTTCTCGTCTTCGGGAGACAAAGACGCATCAAACCACTTGGCAAAATCGCCTTTTTCTAACTTAATTAACTCCCGCAAAGATTGACCTTCGGCTAATTCTGCCTCGCTGACACCCAGTAATTTTTGGGCACTGGGATTGGTCGCTACTATATTGCCTTTTTTATCTGTAGAAATCACGCCGTTAGTCAGGGCGTGCAGCATATCTTTTTGTCTTTGTTCTTGCTGTTTGACTTCGGCAAACAGTTTGGCGTTTTGCAGGGCGACTCCTGCTTGGATGTTAAACGCCTTCATAAATTCCATGTCGTTGCGATTGAAACTCGCTTTCCACTGTTCGGGGGCGTGCGGCCAATCTTCCGGGTTGTAGGGCGGAAATTCTCCTTGTCGTTTTTTATTAACTAATTGGGTGACACCAATCAATTTGTGGTTGGAGTTAAACACCGGCATACACAGCATACTGCAAGTGCGATACCCCGACTTTTGATCCACTTCTTTGGAAGTTGCAGCGCGGGGATCGTCGTACACGTCAAAGGGAATCAGCAGCGGTGCACTGGATTGGGCGACGATGCCTGCGAAACCGGCTGTTCTGGGTATGCGAATTTCTTGAAGTTGACCTGCGATCGGGATTTTTGTCCACAGTTGATTTCTATCTTCGTCAATTAGCCACAGGGTGCTGCGATCGGCGTTCATCAGTTCTTGGGCCTGATCCATCACCCGCTTTAGGGTATCTTCTAAGTCTAAACCGCTCTGAGAAAGAGCGTTGACGGCGTTCATCAGCGCTGTCGCGGCACGTTGTCTTTGAGTTGCTGCGTAAAAAGATTTAGAAGACTCTAGAATTAGGCGAATCGACGGGGCAAATTCTCGAAAAACTTGTTCGTCTTCTTGAGTAAAACCTACCTTATCAATCTGTGCTTCTAAAGTACCATAATGTTCGTGGTTGGGCTTGAGTTTATTAATCAGTTGAACGACTGCTACTAACTCTCCTGTTTCTTCGTTGATCAGGGGCATCGCCAGCATTGTATAAGTGCGATATCCTGTTCTTTCGTCAGTTTTTTTGGCGTTAGCCGAGCGGGGGTCGTTATAAAAATCATAAGGAATGTTCACCACTTTTTTCTCCGTGGCTACTTCTCCCGCAATGCCCACATGGGCGGGAAATCGGAACTCTAGGTTGTTGCCATTTTCGTCTTTAGCAACGATCGCCCAGAGTTCATTTTTTTCGTCGTCTAATAAAAATATCGTGCTGCGAGCGGCATTTAGCAATTCCCCTGTTTTGAGGGTAATCGACTGCAACATTTCGTTAAGAATGGCGTCAAATCCCTGGCTGTCAAGGATATTGTCGAGCATTCCCAGCGTTTGATTGACAACCCTCAGTTTTTCCTCTACTTCCCTGGCGACTCCTTTAAAACTATCCTTGTTTAAGGGTGCGAGGAAACTGGAGAAGTTTCCTTGGCTTTTGACGATTTGATTATTACTAGAGGGATAATGAGAATGCTGTTCCTGATGATTTTCACTTACAGGAGTGACATCTATCACGTTTTCCATAGCTGACAGATTGGAAGATGCAGATTTCATAGACCTTTACAGAAGCTTAAGTGTAAGGGTTAGTCTCTAAGCTAGGAGAGCGGGCAAGTTCATTAGTGAGTTACCTGCCGCACAAAACTCAAGTATGTGTGAAAGTATTTCCCAGTTTACAGAACTCCGGCCACAGGGCAAGGGCAATTCAGTTGGGATTGCTGGTGAACTGCTGGTGCGACGGTAACGCTGCTGTGGCATTGCTGCACTCTTTTTAGAGAATGCGAATCCTGTTTAAATGGTTTATTAACTGATTTTGACATTGTGCGTGCCTGGTTTAAGTAGGTTCTGCTGGTCTTCGATCCGATCGCCCGCAATAACATGAATGCGTACTGCAGGGAGGACTGCTGAAAGAGGGATGGCATTGTGGGACTAGCTGCAATTGTGACACCACCAGTTGCTAGTGATGTGTGCCCTTCTGTACACAATTGTGGTTTTTAACTAGAATTTCTCTCAATTTTGCTGCTCTTAGCTTTCGTCCCGTGACTAAACTCACGGGTCTTTCAGCTTTTTTTTTGTAAAACTTGCTGTTGCCATTTTTAGTGTAACCTCCGGCTCGGAAAAACTCCGCCTTTTGGCCCCCCGATCGGCTGGAGGGTCGGGTAAGGGTATGAAAAACTGAGTTTGACGCCGTTCGATCCTCGGTTGCCGTTGCAGCTTTTTTTCCCGTCTTGGACGCATAAACCGGGTTTTTTTACTCCCATACTTTTTTCAACCCTCAATAAAGATTTAAGACAATCGGTTTTGGAAACTCAGAAGGCGGAGTGGACTATTTTCGACTGGCGGTTCGCCAACAATTGTTGTGTTTTCAGGGTTTTGCCCACTGAGTTTGGCGCAGTCCGGCGGCTTCGACGAGTAGGGATTCGGCGAAGGCGATGGCTTCTGTTGCTGAGCGGCCGCTGGCGAGTTGGGCGAGTTCTTCGCGCCGCTGCTCGCTGTTGAGGGCGGCAACTCTGACTACTGTGCGTTCAACTGGTTCGGAGTCGGCTGCGGGTTCGCCGATACTCGGTTTTGCTTCGATCGTCTGTTTGTTGACGCGAAAATGAAAATCAGCCATCGCGGCGATCAGCGGCTGGTGCGTGACGCAGAGAACTTGGTGTTTGTCAGAGAGTTGGTAGAGTTTTTTGGCGATGGCGCCGGCGACTCTCCCGGAGACTCCGGCGTCGATTTCGTCAAAAATCAGCGTACCGGCGCTTTCTATTTGGGAAAAACAGGCTTTGATGGCGAGCAGAAAGCGGCTCATTTCTCCCCCGGAGGCGATCGCGCCCAGGGGTTGCAAAGGTTCGCCCGGGTTGGGGCTGAAACAAAAGGCGATTTGGTCGGCACCGCTAGCGGTTGGGGTAGAAGGCGAGATCTCGACTTGAAATTGCACTTTTTCCATTGCTAACGGCTTAAGTTCTCCTACGAGGTGTGTTTCTAGTTTGAGGGCTGCTTCGCGCCGCAGGGTAGTGAGGTGGCTGCAAGCGTCTTTTAATTGCTCTAAAGCGGTCTGATATGCGAGTTCTAAGGCTTCCATTGACTCGCCTCCTTCTAAAAGTTCGTTTAGTTCGTTTTGAATGCTTTGGTAGTAGGCGATCGCTTCTTTGAGCGGCCCGTATTTGCGGCAAATTTGTTTGAGTTCGCGAATCCGATCTTCTACTTCTTCGAGTCTTTCGGGATCTGCTTCTAATTGTTCGCCGTAGCTGCTAATTTGCCTGCTGGCTTCTGTGGCTTGAGCTAAAGCATCGCTGACCATTTCTAGGATTGGTTGCAACTGCACATCGTAAACGGCCATGTCGCTTAAAATTACTTCGGCTTTGCTCAACAAGTCGGCGGCTGATGCGGTGTCGCCCTCGTTTTGGTACAGGGCTTGGTGGACTTGGTAACTCTGCTGCTGCAATTCGACGACGTGGCCCAGCCGGATTGATTCTTGTTCTAGCTGTTCGAGTTCGCCGGCATCTTCGATATGGGCTTCGCCGAGTTCTCGGACTTGGTATTCTAACAAATCAAGTCTTTGCAGCCGCTGCTGTTCCGACTGACGCCTGCGTTTGAGGGCTGTTTTGGCGTTGTTGGCTCCCAGCCACGCGGACGCGATTGTCGATCGCGCTTCAGCGAGCCTTTTGCCACCGTAGAGGTCGAGCCATTCTCGCTGGAGGGTTTCTTGTCCGAGGTGGACGGTTTGGCCTTGGGCGGTAATTTCGACGAGCCGATCGCGCAGTTGATCCATTAACTGGCGGTTGACGAGAATTCCGTTCAAGCGCGATCTGGTGCGCAGAGCCCCGCTAGATGCGTTAATTTCCCGGCTGCAAACGGCTAAATTTCCGTCTATGGGTTCGATTTCTTGCTCGCCCAGCCACACAGCGGCGGCTTTGTCCAATTCAAAGGTAGCTTCCAATATTGCCCGCGTTGCTCCGGTGCGAATCGATCGGCGATCGACCTTGCCGCCCAACACTGCATCGATCGCATCTAGGATAATCGATTTACCAGCGCCAGTTTCGCCTGTAAATACGTTCAAACTCGGGCCAAATTCTAAGTCGAGGCAGTCAATTAAGGCAAAGTTTTCTATTCTGAGGTATAGCAACATGAGGAATTGGGAATTGGGAATTGGGAATTGGGAATTGGAGGCAGAGCCTGGAAAATTATTGGTACCCAATAACAAATAACAAATAACAAATAACAAATAACAACTGACTTCTATAGTTTCAACCATCCAAACAAATCTCCTACCGTCAGCCGCAATTCTGCTGACCAATCTGGAACCGGCAACAATTCTTCTGGTTTTGCTAAAATTTCCGGTTGCTTTCCAGGGGGATAAATTAATATCGATCGCACCATCGGATCGATCAGCCAACCCATTTTAGTGCCGTTTTTCAGACAGTGTAAAATATTCCCAGTTACTTTAGTTTGACTCTGGCCTGGAGACAGAATTTCAATTGTCCAATCTGGGTAAGTTTCAAATACATTAGCAACATCCCCATTTTTATCAACAGGTATTCTGTCCCAAGTAAATACTGTGACATCTGGCACGATCGATCTGCCGTCAAAAGTACACCGCAATTCGGGAAAAGCTAAGGCTATTTTTCTCGGTTCTACCACTTCGTTAATTGTAGTGACTAGCTTTCCCTGTAATTTGCTGTGTTTTCCTTGTGGCATAGGTTTTTGGATGATTTGACCGTTGATATATTCGCTAGCTGGTTCTGTTTCTGGCAGTTTGAGAAACTCTGACAAAGTTAGTGTTTTTGTTTGTATCTGTACCATTTTCTACTCCTTCTCTTCGATAAAACCCAAGTGTTTTCTAGCAGCAACCGTTACCATTCTCCCGCGATTTGTCCGCTGCAAAAATCCGATTTGCATTAAATAAGGTTCGTATACATCCTCAATGGTTTGAGTATCTTCTCCTGTAGAAGCCGCGAGGGTTTCTAAGCCCACTGGGCCGCCGTTAAAATTCTCAATCATTGCTGTCAAAATTCGCCGATCTGTCCAATCCAAACCTAGCGGATCGACGTTGAATAATTCCAGGGCGAGTGAGGCAACTTCGGCATCAATTGGCTTTAAGTTTTTGACTTCGCTGTAGTCTCTAACTCGCCGCAGCAAGCGGTTAGCTATCCGGGGCGTTCCGCGAGCTCGGCGGGCAATTTCTGTGGCTCCTTCTGGGGTGATTTTAGTGTCGAGAACTTGGGCGGTTCTTTGGACAATTAGACTGAGTTCGTCTATTTCGTAGTACCGCAATCTTTGGATCAAGCCGAAGCGATCGCGCAATGGAGATGTTAGAGAACCGACTTTGGTTGTTGCTCCTACTAAAGTAAACGGTTTCAGAGGTATGCTGCGGATTTTTGCGGTTTTTCCTTGCCCGATCGTAATATCTAAGCGGCAGTCTTCCATCGCCGGATAGAGGATTTCTTCTGTAACTTTAGATAAACGGTGAATTTCGTCGATAAACAGCACGTCGCCTGCTTTGAGGTTGATCAGCAATCCGACAATATCTCGCGGTTTTTCTAAAGCTGGGGCGGTGGTGATTTTGCATTCAACTTCCATTTCTGCTGCTAGAATTAGCGACATTGTGGTTTTTCCCAACCCTGGAGGCCCGTAGAGTAACAGGTGATCCATCGGTTCGCCGCGAGATTTGGCCGCTGCAATTGCGATCGCCAAAACTTCTCTCAAGTCTTTTTGCCCGATGTATTCAGCTAAGCGCTGGGGCCGGATTTTGTCGTCTTGTTTGCTGTTAATTTCGTCGGGTAGTTCTTGCGATTCTAGCAAAGATTCCGCCTGGGGTTTGACGGCTTTTTTGCGACGGGCTGGGGCTATGTCTTCGGGTAGATTTGGGTCGGGGGGCTGTTGTTTGGAGGAGATAATAGCCATATTTATTTGCGATCTGGCAGCGGGAATTGTTTACACTTGTTAGCAGAATCTTTACAATTATTGAGTTCGTGATGAGTATTCCATCTTCTTTATTAGCATCGGAAAGCATAACTTTTGAGGGGGCGATCGAGCTGACTGAATCTTTACTGTCCTTCATGGAGGCCGATCGACTTTTACAGGCAGACATCGAGCAAGCTGTTACCTCTCTGGTTAAAACACAAAACGGTGCTAGGGGGTTTTTTGTCACCTATCTAACGGACGATCGACAGGAGGCAGAGCGGCCGTCACCCGGAGTAGTCGAGGCGCTGCGATCGGCTCCTGAGATCGTAGCAGAACTGCTGGTGAAAAATTTGGCGATGTCGGCGGCAATGGTCGTGCATCATTCGCGCCAGCAAAAGGAGGAAATGGCGGCCGGTTCTGCTAGAGTGCAGGAGCGATCGCGCAATTTAATTCAAATCCTGCAAATGCCGGCCTGTCAAACTATAGCGTCGCAAATGCTAGAAAGTTTGCAGAATGCCCACGGCGAGTACGGGGAATTTTTTCAGCGGTGGGGCTACGACAACGAGCAAAAACTAGCGATCGGTTCGGCAGTTCGATCGGCGATCGGCTAAAATAGCATCCTTCGCCCAGGTGGCAGATGCTTGATCAAAGCGACGAGGCTGTGGAATAATTGCGGTTTAGCAAAAGCTGCACAATTGTAGCTTGAGTTGATTTAGGTGTGAAGGTAGTGAACGAGGGCGAAAAAATTGCATAGAACGGTGAAAGGAGTTGCCCAAAAAGCCCGAAGGGTGGGCGGCAGGCTGCCCGCAAGTAGCCAGCGCTGGGCGAAGCTGAATCTGCTGGCAACATTGGTGCGCCGGGACTTGGAAGCTCAATACAAAGGCTCAATTCTGGGCAATTTCTGGCCGCTGCTGAATCAGCTATCGCAATTGGTGATTTACACATACGTATTTTCGATCGTCCTCAAGGTAAAACTCAGCCTTGCAGGCTTCCCAGAAAACAGCGACATTACATTTGGAGTCTGGCTGTTTGCAGGTTTGTTGCCTTGGAGTGCCTTCACCAGCGGTTTGATCAAGTCGGGAGTATCGGTGGTGGGGCAGCCGAATTTAGTCAAAAAAGTGGTATTTCCCCTCGGTTTGCTGCCGCTAGTGCCGATTTTTACAGCTTTTCTTGAAAGTTCTCTGGGTTTAGCAGCTTTGATTGTCATAGTAGCAGTGTCCTCGCAAAAGCTCAACGCTACTTTATGCTTGCTGCCGCTGGTTTGGGTTCCTCAGTTGCTGCTGACAGCGGGTTTGGGATATTTGACAGCGGGCTTGACGGTGTTTTTGCGAGACATTCCTCAGACATTAGGTGTTATTCTAAATTTTTGGTTTTATTTGACGCCGATCGTCTACCCAGCATCAGTAATCCCCCAAGAGTGGCGAGCGTGGATATTTTGGCTGAATCCAATGGCCGCCATCTCGGAGGTTTATCGAGACCTCATACTGCTTGGAGAAGTTAAGCACTGGGGCGAATGGGGTGTCGCCACGCTGATTTCTGCTGCTATATTTTGTGGAGGTTTGGCGGTTTACCGGCGTTTGCGTCCCGCTTTTGCTGACGTGCTGTAAATTTGTTTGAGAGCGAAAGTCCATCTAAAATCTCAAATCGAGGGTGCTGTAAATTTGTTTGAGATCTACAGTCAATCTAAAATCTAAAAACTAAAATCTAAAATCGATTGTGCTGTAAATATGTTTGAGATTTCAAGTCAATCTAAAATCTAAAAACTAAAATCTAAAATCGATTGACTGCCGCCAATGACAGAAAATGTAATTTCACTAAAAAATGTTTCCAAATGCTTTAAGCGGTACGATCGTCCAGGAGACCGCTTAAAGGAAATTATTTACCCCAGCAAAAAACTCGCTGACGAATTTTGGGCGCTCCACGATATCAATCTAGAAATTCCTCAAGGACAAACTCTGGGAATAGTCGGTCGCAACGGTTCCGGAAAAAGCACTCTCCTGCAAATAATTGTGGGGACGCTGACGCCTACCGCAGGAAGCGTGGATGTTAAAGGGCGAGTCTCCGCTTTGTTGGAACTCGGAAGCGGGTTTAACCCGGAATTTACCGGGCGGCAAAATGTGTTTTTTAACGCTCAGTTACTGGGATTCAATCAAAAGGAAACTGAAGAAAAGTTTGACGATATAGCTGCTTTTGCTGATATTGGGGATTTCATCGAACAGCCAGTCAAGACTTATTCTAGCGGTATGTTTGTCAGGCTAGCTTTTGCCGTTGCGACTAGCGTCGAACCGGATATTTTGGTGGTTGACGAGGCGCTTTCGGTCGGCGACGAAGCTTTTCAGCGCAAGTGTTTTGCCCGCTTGCAAAGCATTCAGGAAGGTGGCGGAACGATTTTATTTGTTTCTCATGCTGCTACTTCTGTTGTGCAACTTTGTACGTCGGCGATTTTAATGGATAGCGGTGAATTACTGCTCGCTCACACGCCGAAGGTGGTAATTTCTAAGTATCAAAAGCTGATTTATGCCGATCCGGATAAGGTTCTAGGGTTGAAGTCAGATATTCGGACCCTGAACCAACTAACAAAACAGGAAAGTCAAGAAAAACTTCAGGATGCTAGTTTAGAAAGCACAAAGAAGGAATTTAAACCGGAGCAACATCTCTCCAAACCCAGGGAACATTATGATGAATTTTACGATCCGGGGATGATACCGTCGAATACGGTGAGGTATCCATCTCGGGGAGCGGAAATTATCAACCCCCGCATCGAGACACTGAAGGGAAATGTGGTAAATCACTTGATAGGTCGTCAAGATTATATTTACACTTACTCTGTCACTTTCTCGCGGTCAACTTCCAAAGTTAGGTTTGGAATGTTGATTAAAACGATTAGCGGTTTTGAGTTGGCGGGTGCTTCTTTGAAGGGTTCTACTCAGTCAGTTCGGTATGTGGAAGCGGGAACGACAATAGTAGTGAAGTTTCAGTTTAAATGTTTGCTGAATCCGGGGGTTTATTTTCTGAATGCTGGGGTTGTGGGGACGGTAGATGGAGATTTAACTTATCTGGATCGCTGCGTTGATGTGGCAATGTTTAGAGTTCAGTCTTGTACTGAGTCGTGCGGTAACGGCATCGTTGACTTGCTGATCGAACCGTGTTTAACTGTTGTTAATCCTGATTCTCTGATGAAAGAGCCGTCAACCGAGGTAATCTAAAATTCTGTGAAAACCATGAGCAATATCAATTTAGATTTAGTAGAAAATCCCGTAATCAAAGCATTTATTCGAGAGCAAGCTAAGTTTCCCGAAGATTTTAAACAGAATATCTGCGAAGACGATGAAATGTATTTGTTCAGCTTGAGCAATGTCAAAGACGATCGCGATCGGGCTTTCGTGCGCTATTATGCGATCGGGCGTCGCATCCTGGATACCGTCAAACAAGTTGTGGATTGGCATTTTGGGAGTTTTGAAAATGTACCGTCTTTTCTAGATTTTGCCTGCGGTTACGGTCGATTTACCCGGTTTTTGATTCAGGAAATGCCGCCGGAAAAAATTTGGGTTTCTGATATTTATGCTAACGCGGTTAAGTTTCAAACTGAATACTTTGGCGTCAGCGGTATTGTCTCGACGGGAAAACCAGAAAATTATTTAATTGACCGAAAGTTTGACTGCATTCTGGCTAATTCTTTTTTCAGCCATATGCCGGAAAGAACTTTTACGAGTTGGGTGCAAAATTTGTACGATTTGTTGACTCAAGACGGGATTTTGATGTTCAGTGTTCACGATGAGAGTCTGCTGGAATCTAGCATAGAAATGCCGGCAAAAGGAATTCTGTTTAGCGCAGATAGCGAAAGTCAGTCTTTAGATAAGGAAGAATACGGCACAACTTATGTAACGGAAAAGTTTGTTAGAGAAATTGTCGAGAGAGTTAGTGGTGGCAAAGCATTTGTGCATCGAATTGAAAAAGGCATATGCAGGTTTCAGGATTTGTATGTGGTTACAAATCAACTGAATAGAGAATTTTCTAGTTTGAAATTCAGTCACCACCCGGAAGGATATGTTGATGTTGCTGCTTTAACTACTAAGGATAATTTGTATCTGGAAGGGTGGGCTGCCGATGTGAACGAGGAGGGCCGCATTGAGGAGGTGCAAGTGCTGGTAAACGGCGAATTAGTAGAGAGATGCGAGCCTTTTTACAATAGATCGGATGTGGCTGGATACTTTAAAACAGATGCTGCTTTGCAGTCTGGTTGGCGCTGTTATTTACCGAAAAACACTGTGACGCCACAGGATGTGTTAATAGTTAAAGCAATCAATAACTACGGTGCGGAGTGGATTATGGAAACTTGCACTGTGAAATCGCTGCTGAGCCAAAGGCAATCGCAGTCTCTTTTGGGGTCTACTCAGACTAAAATCCAACTAATGGAGACTCAGTTAGCTGCGGCTCAAATAGAATGGGAGCAAAGTCAAAGTAAGTTAATGATTACTCAAACGCAGTTGGAAGAATCTCAAACGCATTTGCAAGAAACTCAAAGTCAATTAATTTCAGCTCACACGCAGTTGGAGCAAACTCAAAATCAGTTAATATCTGTCCAAATGCAGTTGGAACAAACTCAAAATCAGCTAATTAATCTCAAGGAAAAACTAGAGCGATCGCACAATCGAGTTTTGGCAATGGAAACGAGTAAGTTCTGGAAGGTGAGAACCGCCTGGTTTCAAGTCAGGCGGTCGCTCGGCTTAGCGGGAGACTAGCGATCGAGTAAAATTGGTGTGGGAATTAGGGCGAGGGAGAGAAATTGTGAGTACAAATGACACCAAACCGTCGGTTTTTATTGTTACCGGAATGCACCGTTCCGGTACGTCTTTAACAGCTTCTTTGTTTCAGGAAGTCGGGGTTGATATTGGCAAAAAGTTAGTGGGCCCGGCCGACGGAAATGTGAAAGGTCATTTCGAGAATGTTGATTTTGTGGAGTTTCACAAAAGTGTTTTGCGATCGCACGGTATTGATGAACTCGGCTGTACGTTTGAAAAAACGATTCCGGTAGCAGCAGAATACGTGGAAATCGCCAAACGCGCGATCGACCAAAATCAACAAACTCACAAACATTGGGGCTGGAAAGACCCGCGAACAACCCTTTTTTGGGATTTTTGGCTGACTTTGCTCCCTGAAGCTAATTTTATCTGCGTTTATCGATCGCCCTGGGAAGTAGTCGATTCCCTGTACCGCCGGGGAACCGATGTCAGCTTGCTGCAAAATCCCGAAATGGCAGTAAAAATGTGGATTCACTACAATCAAAAAGTTTTAGAACTTTACGAACGTTTTCCCGATCGCTGTCTGCTAGCAAACGTTTACCCGATCGGCAACACTCCCGAACTTTTCATCGAGCGAATAAACGAAAAATTTAATGTTAACTTAGGTGCGATACCGGGCGACAACTTTGAAGAATCTTTATTAGTCAACGATATTGTCAAAAGTCACAGACCGAGTTTAATAGAAAAATATTTCCCCGAAGCATTAGAACTATATGAACTTTTGGAAACCCAAGCTGGCAATCTGAGCAGCGAATCGAAATTCGCGATCGATCGAGTTATTCATTTCCCAGCATCTCCAGTCTGGCCATTTGAAGATTGGTTGAAAATCCGCTTGCTGGAAAAACAGCAAAAAAACAGCAATTCCGAAGTCAAACAGTGGCAAGAACAATTTCACCATGCCCAGGCGAAAGTGTTGGGCTTGGAAACAGAATTAGGAGCAACTCAAGTACAGCTTGCCGGCAAAGAATCAAATTTTCAAGAAGCTTTAGCGAAACTGCTCGGATTAGAAACAGAATTAGGACAAACTCAAGTACAGCTTGCCGGCAAAGAATCGCAATTTCAAGAAGCTTTAACAAAAATCTTACAATTAGAAGCTGAATTAGGGCAAACTCAGGTACAGCTTGCCGGCAAAGAATCGCAATTTCAAGAAGCTTTAGCAAAACTCCTCGGATTAGAAACAGAATTAGGACAAACTCAGGTACAGTTTGCCGGCAAAGAATCGCAATTTCAAGAAGCTTTAGCCAAAGTATTAGAATTAGAAGCTGAATTAGGGCAAACTCAGGTACAATTTGAAGAGACTGAATTTATATTGCAGCAAAAGTTAGCTGAATTACTTCAGTTAGAAACAGCACAAAGTCAAACTCAGGAAAAATTAAAGGACACTCAGGAAAATTTAGAACAATCCCGCCAAGAGAATGAAAACTTCCGAGCAGAAATTGCTAAAATTAAGTCTTCTAGATGGTGGAAAGTCAAAGAAAAATGGTGGGAAGTTCAGCACAGAATCCGCGACTTGTTCCCTAAATTTATTTTTTCGTTAGATCGACCCACTACTTGGCAAGTTTGCGATTCCAATCTGCTAATTGCGGGCTGGGTTTTTCACAAAAAAAGAGAGATTACAGCAGTCCGCGCCCGAGTTGAAGACAAGAGTTTCGCGGGTGTTTACGGCATAGAAAGAAGCGATATAGCCCTAGCACATTGTAATATTCCGGCGGCGAATAAATCTGGTTTTACAATTGAATTGCAAGCGCCTGCCGGACGGCACGAAGTGCTGCTGGAAGCGCAAGACGAGCGAGGTAAATGGCATCTTTTGGCAGCTTATCCGCTGTTAGTTTCAACGATTCAAGCATCGTTAGATGTACCAGTGGTCTGGGAACAGCGTCAGGGTCAAATTTTGTTTGCAGGTTGGTGCTGTCACCACGATCGCAAAATTGCTAAATTAAGCCTTTTGTGCGGCGATACTTCTGTAGAGTGCGCCTACGGTTTGCGGCGAAAAGATGTCGGCGAAGTGTTTCCCGACTGGGTTAACAGTTCAGAAAGCGGCTTTGAGGCCCTTGTCGATTTGTCTCCTGGCGAATGGCACGTTTCTCTGCAAGCTGAGTTAGAAAGCGGGGAAATTTTGTATTTTCAAGCGCCAAAAAAATTGACCGTGCGCCGCTACCATATCTGGCAGCGAAGTGCGGATAAATTTGATGAGTTGTCGAATTTGATAGAGGCAATCCGGCAGCGGGCGAGGGAGAGAAAACAGCGTCTCGGCAGAATTGTGCCGATGCCTTGGGAAATTGTGAAGGTGATTCGCCAGTTGGAGAAGATTTATCGGCAGCAAAAACAGTTTACTGCGCCGGGAGATTTGCTGCCGCCTGCGGGTTTTGTGGTGCCTAAACCTATTGATAGGTATGACGCTTGGCTGGAGGTGAATCAGTGGAACGATCGCGCGCGCGATTACTTGATTTCTCGGTTAAAATCCTGCCGGGAACCCTTGCCCAAAATTTCGGTAGTAATGCCAGTTTACAACCCGCAGATAGATTTTTTAGAAAGTGCGATCGCTAGCGTGCTCAATCAAGTTTATCCAAACTGGGAACTCTGCATTGCCGACGATTGCAGCACCGAATTCACTGTTGCTGAAAATTTGAAAAACTGGGCCCAAAAGGACGATCGTATCCGCATCACATTTCGTACAGAAAACGGCAACATCAGCGCAGCAACCAACAGCGCCGCCGCCCTCGCAACAGGCGACATCATCCTGTTTTTAGACAACGACGACGAACTAACTCCCGACGCATTAGGCGAAGTCGCCTTATATTTTGCCGCGCATCCAGCCACCGATTTTCTCTACTCAGACGACGACAAAATCGACACCAAAGGTCGCAGATTCGCACCGCAATTCAAACCGGAATGGTCGCCGGAACTGCTGCTTTCCTATATGTATCTCGGTCATTTGTGCGCCGTGAGAAAACACATTTTTGAACAAATAGGCGGTTTGCGACTAGGTTTGGAAGGCTCGCAAGATTACGATTTTGCCTTGAGAGCAACCGAAATTTCTCGCCACGTCGCGCACCTCCCGCTAGTGCTTTATCACTGGCGAACCGCACCCGGTTCTACAGCCATATCTGGGGCCGCGAAACCCGCCAGTTTTGCCGCAGGTCAAAAAGCCATACAAGACGCACTAAACCGCCGAAAAATTAACGGCAATGTCGCTCAGCACGCATGGGCGATTAAAGAAAATTTGGGCATATTTGCCCAGGATTTCCCGGATAACGGCCCATCAGTAACGGTAATTATTCCTACTAAAAATCAGCTAAAATTGCTGAAAGCCTGTCTGGATTCTCTAGAAACTACAACATACAGAAATTATCAAGTTGCCGTTATCGACAACGAAAGCGACGACCCGAAAACTCTGGAATATTTAAAGGAATTAAATTGCCAAGTTTTGCGGATAAAAAATCCTGACGGCAAGTTTAGTTTTGCAGCAATTAACAACCGCGCTGCCGAACAAGTTGATAGCGAATATGTATTGTTTTTGAACAACGATACTGAAGTAATTAACCCGCGCTGGCTTAGTCAAATGGTGGGATACGCTCAAATCGCGGGCGTGGGTGCAGTCGGCGCGAGGCTGTTATATCCCGACGGCAGAATTCAGCACGCGGGCATAATTCACGGGCTGCATCACGGTTTGGCCGGTCACGCTTTTAAGCTGATGAACAGCGAAAATCGAGGCTATCTGTCTCAAGCGATGGTAACGCGAAATTATTCTGCGGTAACAGCGGCTTGCACGATTACTCCGCGTCAATTGTTCTTAGAATTGAGCGGTTTTGATGAGGAGAATTTTGCTGTTGCTTACAATGATGCAGATTACGGATACCGACTGTTAGAACTGGGTTATCGGTGCGTATATTGTCCAGATGCGGAGTTATTGCACAAAGAGGGAACTTCTCGGGGTTTTACCGACAATCCTCAAGAAGTGGCGGCTTTTAGGCGCAAGTATGCGGGAAAAACTGACAGTTTTTACAGTCCTCACTTGTCTTTAGAAGATGAGTATTTTCATATTAAACCCCGACGGTTTTTTATGAAGGAAGAAGGAAATTCGGCAACTGATTTTGTAACGGATGTAAAGAAGAAGGAAGAAGCTTATACATTAGAAGTTTCCGATTCCGGTTTGTTGGTAGCAGTAGCAGAGAATCTGATTTATCCTATCAAAGTTTTAATGTGCAGCAATTCGCTGGATTTCACTGGTGCGCCGCTGCATCAGTACGAAATTGCGGTGAAATTGGCGGCTGAAAGCGTTATTAAGCCGATCGTACTTTGCGTTTCAGACGGGCCCCTGCGTCAAGCTTACGAACAGCAGGGAATTGAAGTAATTGTGCGCGACAATCCTCTCGAACACATCTACCAGCGCGATGCTTATGATGAAGCCATCCGCAGTTTTAGCACAGAAATTGCAAGTTTAAAAGTAGATGCAATTTATGCCAATACTTTAGAAAACTTTTTTGTAGTTGATGCGGCGCGACAAATCGGAATTCCTGTGGTGTGGAACGTGCACGAAAGCGAACCTTGGCAAACTTATTTTAACAGGTTTGGTTCGGAGATTGCGGCGAGAGCTTTAGAATGTTTTCGCTTTCCTTACAAGGTAATTTTTGTGGCAGATGCAACGCGGGACAGGTATTTGCCTCTCAACAGCCACCACAATTTTACGGTGATTCACAATGGCTTAGATTTGAGCAAACTGGAAAATTCGGAGAATTGTGAATTGGCTAGAAAAAGTTTAGGTGTTGCAGCGGAAGATGTGGTTATTTTGCTGCTGGGAACGGTATGCGAACGCAAAGGACAGCAGGATTTAGTTAAAGCACTTTCACTTTTGCCTGACAAATGGCACAATAAAATTAGGTGTTTTATTGTGGGCGATCGCCCGAGTATTTACAGCAATAAATTAGCCGATTTGGTGGGGCAATTGCCAGAAGAGTTGCGGCAAAGGGTGACAGTAGTCCCGGAAACTGGGGAAACGGGAAAATATTACAAATCGGCTGATATTTTTGTTTGCACTTCTCGGGTCGAAAGTTTTCCAAGAGTAATTTTGGAGGCGATGGCCTGCGATTTGCCAATTGTTACATCGCCGGTTTTTGGGATTAAAGAACAAGTGCGGCCGGGAATTAATGGTTTGTTTTATACACCCGATCGCCCGGACGAATTAGTTGCAGCTTTGATTAGTTTATTGGATGATAAATCATTGCGGCAGCAGTTAGCTGAAAACGCTAAATACGTCTTGGATTCACTTAATACTTTTGAGGAAATGACTCAAGCTTATGCAGATATTTTCTGCGAAGCATATTTCAGCAGTCATTAATCATGGGGCATGGGGCATGGGGCATGGGGCATTGGTAATTGGTAGAACAGGGGAACGAGAAACGAAGACTTGCGGAACATATTGAAAATTGAGCCATCAATACTATAAAATAATCAAAAATGAACGATGAAAAAATGACCGATCGCCCAAGAGTAGATTATGAAAGGGCATGGGACAGTTACGCCCAACAGTGGCAAAAAACTAATGCCGAACTTGCCCATATTGGCGACGAATGGATAGGTAAAGCTGCCGGTGCCGCTAATTCCTTAGCCGAATACGAGGCGCTGATAGAACAGCAATTTATTGCACCCTACATCAAAAAAGAACATAGGGTTTTAGAAATTGGTATCGGCGGCGGAAAAACAGGTTCGCTGCTGCTGAAATATTGCGATCGACTAATTTGTGCCGACATTTCCAGTCAAATGCTGCAAGCGGCCCGATCGCGCTTGGGAGACGATCGCGTTTCTTACGTCAAACTCGACGGTTTAACATTAGACGGCATCGCTCCAGGTTCAGCCGATGTCTGCTTTTGTTACGATACAATGGTACACGTAGAGCCGGTAGATATATTCAACTACCTGACTCGCATTCCCAAACTGCTGCGGGGCGATCGAATTTGCGTGTTTCACCACACAAATATTTTTAGCGAATTAGGGTGGCAAAAATTCGCCAGCGAGTGGGACAAAAACTTGCTCGGGCACAGAGACGGCACAGCATTTTCAGTGATGACTGATACAATTATGGAAAAATTTCTCAACCATTTAAACTATGAAATCATCCTGAAAAATACATCTTCCGTACCGCGAGATTGCGTCTGGATCTGCAAAGCACCAACCCCCAATGAATAAAACCAAAGCTTTTTAGCCGCATCAAAATATTTTATTCCAACTAACAACAGTCAACAGTCAACAGTCAACAGACAACAGTCAACAGTCAACAGAAAACAGTCAACAGTCAACAGACAACTGACAATGAAAGCATTATTTCTCCATCCCAACTTCCCCGCCCAATACCGCCACATTATCACGGCTTTAGGCGCAGATCCGAAAAATCAAATTGTTTTCGGCACTAAAAACGAGCGCCCAGAGTGGAACATTCCCGGCGTTCGCAAAGCAGCATTTACACCCAGCCGCGAACCCCACCCGCAGACTCACCAATACGTCCGCCCTTTAGAAAGTGCCGTCATCTACGGACAAGCCGTATTTAGAATGGCTGAACAACTCAAAGCTGATGGTTTTGTACCCGATATTATCTGCGGACATTCCGGTTGGGGACCGACATTATTTGTCAAAGAAGCTTTTCCAAATACGCCGCTTTTGTGTTATTTCGAGTGGTTTTATCATGCTATTGGTTCCGACGCAGATTTTGACCCAGCGGAACCTTTAACGGTTGACGACATGGCTCGAATTAGAATTAAAAATGCGCCGATTCTGATAGATTTATACTCTTGCGATTGGGGTTTATCGCCCACTTATTGGCAGCGATCGCAATTTCCGCCCGAATTACAAAAGAAATTGTCCGTACTCCACGACGGCGTAGATACAGATTACTTCAAACCAGACCCAGGTGCTAAACTGGTTTTGCCCAACTTAGACTTGTCCGGCGTTGATGAAATTGTCACCTACGTATCGCGCGGAATGGAACCTTACCGCGGCTTTCCAGAGTTTATTGAGTCGATCGCCTATTTGCAAGAACGCCGCCCCAACTGTCACGTCGTAATTGTCGGTTCAGAAAGAGTTTGTTACGGGCGTTCTTTACCGAATGGCGAGTCTTACAAAGACTATATGCTCAAAAAAGTGCCGCTAGATTTGTCGCGAGTTCACTTTGTCGGCCCCCTACCTTACGGACTGTATTTAAAAGTAATTCAAGCATCCGACGTACACGTTTATTTAACCCGACCTTTTGTGTTATCTTGGTCGATGATTGAATCTTTATCGACAGGATGTTTAGTAATTGGTTCCGACACCGGGCCAGTCAGAGAAGTTATCCGGGATGGAGAAAACGGTTTGCTAGTCGATTACTTCTCGCCGAAACAAGTAGCCGATCGCATTGATGAAGTTTTAGACCATCCTACCCGCATGGCAGAAATTCGCGTCAAAGCCCGTCAAACGGCATTAGAACGATATAGTTTAGCTAAAATGCTACCGCAACATTTACAACTGATCGAGCAAGTAGCAAATCGTTCCATGCCACCCACAGTTGGTATGCAACCTGAACGAGAATTAGCAGCCTCTTTTGCAGTGAGAATGTAGCAATAAAGTTGGTCAGGACGAAAGCCCATGTCACAAGCGTTCCTGTGCGACTACACCGCACAGGAACACCCACTATCCTTCGATCCCGGTAGGGAAACGGCACTGCCGTGTCCCTACTACTTCATAAACCTGCAATACGCTGTATAACCCACAGCCAGGAAACGGCAGTGCCGTTTCCCTACAATTAATCCGGGTAGGGAAACGGCACTGCCGTTTCCTCTGTGTCATCAGGAGTGCAACCGCAATTAATATTAAATATTTTGACAGCAGTCCGTCAATCCCTTCTAGCAATAGTCCGGACAGTTTTTATATGGCCCAATGGCTTATGCTCGCTTGACTTTCAGCCGCTGTGGATAATTAAATCAATGTCAGCTCCACCCCTGACTTACATTTAATTCGACTTTTTTATGCTCCTTGCCCCGCGTAAGCTTGTAGTATCGTTCCAAAAACTGTCCGGAGGATTGTTCTAGGGTACTCGGAAACTACCTTATAGAGCAATAATTTAATCCTCTAAAATCACTTCGGCATCCTGTGTTGCTTGAGAACTTTAGCGGGACTAACAAATGAAATGCCCTGAGAAAAAGAGGTACTAATCATGACAGCTTCAATGACAGGCTCATAAACCGTTTTTTCTGCAACCCACTCCACAATAAAGTTGGCACCTGAGCCTCCACTTGTATCATTTGCTGCAATGAAAAAGTTTGTGGAAGCAAGCGGCTTGAGTTCTACAGGACTCTTAATATCCTGCCTAATCAATTTCCCATCGGTATCGTAGTAACGCACAGAAGTGATAATAATCGAATTTGTCAGATCCGTATTGCGAATACTGAGCGTGGCTGACAACTCCATCACATCATCCTGGCTATTGTAGTGATAAATATGCGAGTAAATAGGGACATATACGGTTTGTCCCATCACAACTTTTGTTTTATCTAACGTGACCGATCGCAGTGAGGTTTCACGTTTTGTATCAGGTTGTTGCCTTTGTGAGGTAGTTTGCTCAGAACAAGAGGTAATGACGATCGCGACGATCGCCCAACCAACCCAGAAATCATGTTTCAGCTTCATCGGCATTCATCCAAATACACCACATACATTGCAGTTACGTCTAAAGCAGAGTGCACCTTCTCTCTCGTTTGAGGCGGCTTAGTCATAAGGTTTGAGCGGCAGTTCAATCTGAAACGTTGAGCCTTTGCCCACTTCACTCGTCACATGAATTTTTCCACCATGGGCCTGGACAATCTGTTGGACGATCGCTAACCCTAGTCCAAAGCCTCCACTGTCGAGCGATCGCTCGGTGTCTACTCGATAGAAGCGATCGAAAATATAGGGTAAGTCCGCTTCTGGAATACCGATTCCCGTATCGATTATCTGAATGACTGCCAAATTGGAATGAAGAACTAGGCGTATCTGTATAGTTCCGCCAACGGGAGTATATTTACACGCGTTATAAAGCAAGTTTTCGACTACTTGCCGTAGCAGATCGGGATCGGCCAATAATTCAATCCGTTGTGCCGGTGATTCGCAGGTAAGTTTGATATTTTGGGCTTCTGCAAGTGCGACAAACTGGGTTGCTAAATTGCTCAGCAACTCGTTGAGATTGATTAACTTGAGCGATTCCGGCGTAAGTCGCCCCTGATGACGAGCCAACAGCAGTAAATTATTCACTAGGGCTCCCATTGATTTTGCGCTATCTACAATGTTTTCTAAGGGAGGATGGTAACGCGAATCATCAGCCGCGATGAGCAACCCAAGCTGGGCATTAGTGAGAATGGCAGAGAGGGGCGATCGCAACTCGTGAGAGGCATCGGCTGTAAAGCGCTGAAGCTGTTGATAGGCTTGCCGAATCGGTTGCATTGCCAGCCCGCTGAGAAACCAACCTGTGAGGGCAATTAAGCCCAGTGTCAGCGGGACAGCGAGAGTTAGCACAATCAGAAGCTCAGTGAGCCTGTTTTGAGTTTCTGTCAGGGGAGTTGCAACCTGAAGATAGCCAAGCACCCCGGTTCTGCCTTCGACTGGTAATGTCACCTGACGCAGCCAGATTCCTGTTCCCAAAAGTGGATCGGTCGATCGAACTGTGAGATAACCAAAGGGCGTATTTAACTGCTCTGGGGAAGGAGTCCCAAAAAAACGAACGAGCCGCCTTTGTGCGTTAAACCAGCGCACATAAATCAGATCTTCTGCAAGGGGATGAGACCCGCTGCCTAACAAGGGGACATGACTCAGATCGACCTGGTTCTGGTTTTGGCGAACTTCATAATACACGCTGGCAGCCATGACTCTAGTTTTGTCATATAGCAGTAGGTCAACGGCTTCTAGTTTATCTTTTACCTCAATCTGGTAAATCACCCCCGCAAACAGCACGAGAATGCTCCCCATTGAGAGGGTGAACCAACGAGCCAAATTGCGACGACTTTGATTGAACACGGCTTGCCTTTACGATCGTTACTTTTCAGGGGAAGTCAGGCGATAACCCATACCGTAAATGCTATCAATCCAATCTGCTGCTCCTACAGCCTGCAAGCGTTGGCGGAGTTTGCGAACTAGAACGGTGATCGCATTGCTCTCTGGTTGAGTCCCCCATTCCCACACCGCTTGTTCAATCTGATTCCGACTCAAAACCTGTCGAGGATGTCGCATAAAATACTCCAACAACTGAAACTCGCGACTGGAGAGGGAAACGCTTGCACCTTGTCGCTCAACAGTAAGAGTATCGAGGTGGAGGTGCAGATCCTCAAGGCTGAGCGTATCTCCTTGCCAAAGGGGCGATCGCCGTCTTAATGCCCGGACTCGTGCCATGAATTCAACCAAATCGATCGGTTTCACCAGGTAATCATCTGCACCTGCGTCTAACCCGATCACTTTTTCAGGCGTGGTGTCTCTTGCCGTGATCATCAAAACCGGAGCTGTTTTCCCTGCTGCTCGATATTGACGACAAAGATTTACCCCACTGATATGTGGCAACATCCAGTCCAAAATCAACAAATCATAATCTTTTTCTGATAACAGCCACTGTGCCGTCTCTCCATCTTTTACCCCATCTACGCTATGTCCTGCCTGAGACAGCACTGTTTGTAGCGGCATCAGTTGCTTTGGGTCGTCCTCCACAAGTAGGATTCTCATATATTTCTTTAATTTGGCTTATAACATTTATATAGCAATCCTAAATGATTTATGAGATAATAGCCAGAATCAGTATAGCCTTGATCAGATAGATAAGGTATGATGTAACTGACAAGAACTAAGTGAACAATATAGAACCCAAAAAAGTCATGCCGATCTAATTAAATGTCGCGCTCGCAAGGGAAATGGAGAACATACTATTCAATATTTAAAGTATCTGATGAGCCAATATAACGACAAGCGGATAGCATTAATTTGGGATGGTGCTAAATATCATTCTTCAGCAGAGGTTAAAAAGTTTTTATCATTGGTGAATTATCGTGCAAGAAGAATATGATTGGAAAGTCACTTGTTTGAGATTTGCACCCAACGATCCGACTCAGAATCAAATTGAAGATATTTGGTTACAAGCTAAAAAATGGATTAGAGAGTGCTATCATATGTGTAAGACATTTGCTGCCGTCAAATATATATTTAAGTTAGTTACTCATTATCAGATATTTGATTTCGCCAAGCTTCACAGTGATGGTAACTTCTGACAAATCATATAGGATTGCTATATATCTTATCGTTTTGTTGCTTGGCTGCAAGAAAACAGCGACGTATTTGCTGTACATAAAGCGAGTTTGGGGTTTATTTGGGCTTAAAATTTGTTTAAGTTCCGCTAGACAGGAGTAAAGTTTTTGATCTAACGCATGGGTACTGGTAAACACGATGAAAGTTTTAGGAATTGTCAGCCAAACCGATCGGCCAAAGTCCCACGATGGCTCAGCCGCCTTAATCATCGATCGTGAAATCGTCTGCGCCATTGAACAAGAACGGTTAACGCGATCGCGGTATGCCATTGGGCAGGGTGCGGCGGATGCGGCTCAAGCCTGCCTGGAGCAAGCGGGACTTCAGCTTTCAGAGATTGATTACATTGCCTATGGCTGGCTTCCAGACCTCAAATCCGGTACAAAGCTATCTAACAATATTGCTAGCTCCAGCGAACTGACACCCGTTATCTTACCCCCGGAACAGTTCAACTACACCGCTCCACCGACTATCCATTTTGTTCAACATCACCATACTCATGCAGCCGTCACTTATTACACCAGTGGTTTTGAGAGTGCGGCAGTCTTGGTGATTGACGGTCGTGGAGAAGGGGAGTCAATCTCCCTCTATCACGCTAGGGGCAACGCGATCGAATTACTCGAAAGCTATCCCATGCGCTATTCGTTGGGGGTATTCTACTCGGCGGCAGGAGCCGTTGCTGGATTGGGCGGACCAGGGGGGCACTCCGGGCCAGGAAAACTCATGGGGTTAGCCCCCTTTGGTCAAGTCAGACAGGAGATTGATTTTTCGTTTGATGCCCATACCGGACAATTTACCCTTCCTGCTGCCATCCAAAAAGCGGTGGATGTTGCGCCGACACCCCTGCTTGCCGGTCAGATGTGGCACTTTTGGCATGATTATTACCAGCAGCATTTTTATCCCTATAATCGGCAAAACAAGGAATCGTCTGCCGCGTACGATGCCATGCATTACGTGGATTTGGCAGCTTCTGTCCAACACAAGTTAGAAACAATTTGCCTAGATCTAGCAAAACGGATCAAAAGCCTCACGGGTGAACAGAATCTGGTTCTCAGCGGTGGGTGTGCGCTCAATTGCAGCATGAATGCCTATCTCAGTCGGCAAAACATTTTTGATAACATCTACGTTTTTCCTGCTGCCAATGATGCAGGTTGTAGTATCGGTGCGGCTTTGGCACTGGCTCATTATCTGGAGCCTCCGGTAACGACACCACCCAGATTAATTGCCCCTGCCTTGGGTTGCGATTACCCTGACACCGCCATTGCGACTGCGATCGCGGACTATAGTCTTACGCCTCAAAAATTGCTTCCGGGTGAATTGGCGGAACGAGTCGCTGCTGATTTAGCAAATAACAAAATTGTGGCGTGGTTTAGAGGTAAAGACGAACTCGGTCCCCGTGCTTTGGGTCGGCGCAGCTTTATGGCAAATCCGGCTGACCGGGAAGCCCTGGGTCGATTAAACCAGATTAAAGGTCGGGAAATGTGGCGGCCTCTGGCTCCCAGCATCCTGGAGGAGCAGGCAGAAACGGTGCTAGAAGGCTCGATGGAGCGTGGGTTACATCGCTACATGTTGGGGGTTGCCACCGTCCGTTCTGAGTGGCGGGCGAAAGTCCCAGCCGTGGTGCACATCGACTTTACCACCCGTCCCCATTTCGTTCAACGCGACCACGATGGACTGTATTGGCAGGTGATCAATAGGTTCTATGAAAAGACGGGGATTCCCTTAGTCTGCAATACCTCGCTCAATGTGGCTGGACAACCCCTGGTTCACAAGCCAGAGGAAGTATTGGATATTTTCACCACCAGGGATGATGTGCAAACTCTGGTGATTGAGGGATTTTATCTGACCAAGACGAAAGGATAATCTACAGTCCGGTGGAAATTGATCGAATCATTAGCAAAAATTATGATAAAGTTGTGGCAAATGGTGAACAGTATATAGTGGAGAGTCGTGATCGAATGAAAATTCCATGGGAACGTTTCTTTTCATCGATGGATAATTATTCTGATGATCAATTCTTTGAAGGATCGTAGAAGCCGTAGCTTAAATAAACACTTTTCCCCCAGACCTATATAGAAAAATGTTTCAGAATTCTCCACCAAGAAAATCTAAAATGGCAGACTTAAAAGTAGTTATCTTAATTATTGTTCATAAAGAAAATCTAGATGCTTACGAAAGGATTTCATTGGAGCAATGCTTCAGGATATTAGGGCATTACCCAATCAAATTTATTTGTCCGAAGGGGTTGAATATCCATGAATATTTAGCTATTAATCCAGAAGCTTCCTTTGATTTTATCTCGCCCCAATGGCAGTGCAGCTATAAAAATGTGCAAATGCTTAAAACAATGCCTTTTCTATATGAGCGCTACAGAAAATATGATCATATATTGTTTTATGAATTAGATGCCTTCGTTTTTCGGGATGAGCTAATGGAATGGTGTGAAAAAGGATATGACTATGTAGGGGCACCATGGCTAGAAGGATGGAGCGAAGCCAAGGAAAGAGCTCCCTTTTACGGAGTAGGTAATGGTGGTTTTTCCTTGCGAAAAATACAGACTCATATCAAAGCACTATATTCATTTTCGTACATCGAAAAGCCAATTGAACTGTGGAAACGATTCCAAAACGCACCATTTCCGAGAAGGCCCTATCTTCTGTTTGATATGATTGAGAAATTAACGATAAGAAATAATACCCATCACTGGTTTAATGATTGGATAGGAATGCGTCAGGAAGATCCGTTTTGGGGGATAGCTGTAAATCAAAATTTTGAATGGTTCACTGTGCCTGAGCCCCAAGAAGCTTTACAATTTAGCTTTGAAGTTCAACCTCAATATCTCTATGAGCTAAATAACCAAAACCTCCCCTTTGGCTGTCATGCCTGGTGGAAATATGACTTGGAATTTTGGCGTCCATTCATTGGCGAGTTTGGATATAAAGTTTGACATGACTAATCTATAGAAAAGGAGACGGGTCTTGACTCAGCAAATTAGGATAGCAATTGCGGGTGTTGGTAATTGCGCTAGTTCTTTAGTGCAAGGAATTGAGTATTACAAAGACAAGACCATTCAAGACGCAGTTGGCTTAATGCATTGGGAAATTGGGGGTTACAAGCCTTATGACATTGAAGTTGTCGCGGCCTTTGATATTGATCGGCGGAAAGTGGGAAAGGACGTTAACGAGGCTATTTTTGCCCCGCCCAACTGCACCACGATTTTTTGCGGCTCCCTCCCTCCAGCCGGTGTTGCTGTCAGCATGGGAAAAGTTTTAGATGGTGTTTCTGAGCATATGGAAGGGTATGACATCAATACCACCTTTGTGCTCAGCGACCACCCAGAACCGTCTAAAGAAGACGTTGTCCGAGTCCTCCAAGAGTCCGGTGCTGAAATTCTGTTGAACTATCTCCCCGTTGGGTCGGAAGCAGCGACCTATTTTTACGCCGAGTGTGCGGTCGATGCGGGGGTGGCGTTGATTAATTGCATTCCCGTATTTATCGCCAGCAATCCCCTCTGGGCAGACAAATTTAAACACAATCATCTTCCCATTATTGGGGATGACATTAAAGCGCAATTAGGTGCCACGATTACCCATCGAACCTTAGTGGATCTGTTCAAAAAGCGCGGTGTCAAGATTGAGCGCACCTATCAATTGAATACCGGAGGCAATACAGACTTCCTGAATATGCTGAACCGTAGCCGCTTGTCCTCCAAGAAAATATCGAAAACGGAAGCCGTACAGGCCGTGATGGGAGAACGGCTTGACTCCACCAATATCCATATCGGTCCCAGCGATTACGTTCCCTGGCAAAAGGACAACAAGGTTTGCTTTATTCGCATCGAAGGCAAATTGTTTGGTGACGTTCCCATGCATCTGGAAATGCGCCTTTCTGTTGAAGACTCTCCGAATTCCGCCGGGGTGGCAATTGACTTAATTCGGTGCTGCAAGTTAGCACTCAACGCTAAAAAGGGTGGCGTTTTATCTTCTCCTTCGGCTTATTTTATGAAACATCCCCCACAGCAATTTACGGATGAAGAAGCCTACCAAATGTTAGAGCAGTTTATTGCCGGAGAACGTGAGGATTAACAGTTTGATATGAGTCTAAGACTGAGAGACAAAAACAATTATTCCTTTCGCTACCTCTACCTCTTACAGCCAGATGGAATCGGGACACAATTTATTTACATTAGTCAGTTATTAGACTATGTAACCAAAGTAGATTGTAAATTGATTGTCGATTTTAGGAAGATGGCTTTTTTTACAAGCTCAGGAGGGCACTATGAAGAATCAAAATTGAATCAGGTTCTTGGCTTTGATACTGACAGAATCATCTACAGTCCTACAGAAATAGATCGCATCATTGATCGGTACCCAAATGAAGTGGTCGGAGTTATCTTTTATCAAGCACCTGTGAATCAAACAAAAGATATTCCCTTTCAGTTTGTATGGGCAAATGATGTACTGCCTGCTGTTGCTGACGAAAACACATCCTGTTACCTGAAAAACAAGTTGAAACTTGTAGGGAAATACAAGAAAATATTTAATCAATATCGACGAGTCGTGTCTTCTTGTATCGGCATTCATGCCAGGTTTGGCAATGGCGAACTTGAAAAAGCATCAAACCAGCCCGATTTAGATCGAATGAAAACTCCCTGGACAAGTTTTTTTTCAACAATGGATATTTACCCTGGCGATCAATTCTTTGTTTGTACAGACACACCTTCATTTTTAGAGAAATGCCTACATCGATACGGCGATCGGGTCATTCATTTGAATCGTTTTATGCCGCCTGAGAACTGTGGTCCTGGTCATAATATATGGTCTATTTGCAATGATGAAAAGAAGGCTGAATATATCGAAGCAAGAAATCGGATTGGTTCCTACCGTTTGCTGGGGGAAGCACTGATCGAGATGTTTTTGCTGGGAGAGTGTGTGCGCCTAGTGTGCAATCAAAGTTCGTTTACTCATTATGCAAGAATGTGTTGCCAGGTTGAATCAATCGTTTTTGGTTAAATGCAGATAAGCAGTTATGAAATTTTCTCTAATTGTGCCAACGATTAATCGAGTCCATGAAACTAAACGGTTATTTCAATCGCTTGTCGCTCAAGATTATGATAATCTTGAAGTGATTATAGTTGACCAAAATCCAGACGACCGATTAGTGAAATTGGTCGATTCCTATCGTCAACATTTTCCAATTCTGCACGTGAGAGAATCAAAACGTGGTCAATCCCGCGCCCGGAACATCGGATTTTCCCAGGTTAAAGGAGATATCGTTGCTTTTCCCGATGATGATTGTCTTTATCCAGATGGATTGTTGACTCTAACTGCCCAGTTTTTTGACAATAACCCCCAATTGGATGGTGTGATTGGTCGAGTTTACGATTTAGAGGAAGATCAAAATGCTTTTGCACCTTGTGGTGACGATCGCTCTCAGGAGGTTGATTACGCCAAGGGATATAAGATTTGCGTCTCCTGCGCCATGTTCTTTCGTGCGCCTGTGGTAGAAAAAATTCGATTTGATGAAAGGCTTGGGCCTGGCGCTGATACGCCCTGGGGTTGTGGGGACGAAACAGATTATTTGTTCCAATGCCTCAATGCGGGCTACCAATTCTACTACGACGCAAATTTGATTGTCAGACACCCCAATCCACTCAAGAAGAATAATTTCCGCCAACAAATCCAAAGGGAATATGGTTATGGACTGGGGAAAGGATATTTTCTCGCGACTCATACCTTGCCTCAGTCATTGCTAAAGTTTGAACAGTCTGTATCTTATGCGGATGCACTGTCAGAGATTTCTAAAGGTCACTTGCGCCGTGCTTCCTATTTTCTGGTGAATGGTATCGGCACATCACTGGGTTATCGAGCAGGCTCAAAAAATATCAGACAGTTAAAAAACTGTAACTAAAATCCTAAAGCTATGAATACCCAAGCGAATGATAAATTTTCAACCTCTGTAATTGTTCCGACCTACAATCGCTCTCAACAACTAACCTATACGCTTAAATCTTTAGTCAATCAGACTCTTGGCCGATCAGATTATGAAGTCGTCGTTGTTGATGATGGTTCTTCTGATGATACCTTTCAAGTTGTTAAGTCATTCGAGAACCAGATTAATATTAAATATGTCTATCAAACCGATCGAGGATACAGAGTTTCCTCGGCAAGGAACCTGGGAATTCGAGTTGCCGATGGCAAATTTTGTATGTTTATTGACTCAGGAATTATTGTCAAGAGTGATTGTCTCGCTCAGCATTTAAACGGCCATCACCAACAGAACAATGAAGTTGCAATTATTGGCTACACCTACGGCTGGGGTGCCGATGAAACAGCGTTAAACAGAGTGATTAATCCCAATGATGCGGATGGCTCGATCGCCAAACTGGTTGAGATGAAAGCCATCTTTGATATACGGGAAAATATTTTTCACAAGTACAACTATCAAATCGAAAATATGACTGTACCCTGGACATTGTTTTATGGTGGGCATCTATCAATCAGGAGAACGTCGCTATTTGAAGTTGGATTGTTTGATGAGAATTACGACGGCAATTGGGGGGCTGAAGATCAGGATTTAGGATATCGTCTACACCTGGTTAACAAAAAAATTGTGCTTTGCAGAAAAGCAGCGGTTTTGCATTTGCCGTCTCCATCAGATTCAAAAGCTAAAGAAAAACAGGGTTATGAAAATTGCAAATACTTTAATCAGAAGTTTCAGACATTTGAAAGTCAGCTATTTTTTGACGCTTATGCCAATGATGTATCACTGCAAATCACCCATAAGGAGGTATTAGACTTTCATGAACTCATCATCAATGCTCAACAACCATAAACTTATCGAATTTATTGAGTGGGATAAAAAAGACCCATCCAGTAGTAGTTGGGTCTCTCCAATCCATAAATATTTCTTTGTGGGACTTGGTAAAACAGCAAGCACCCGGATTAAACTGAGCCTGCACATCCTGGAGGGATATGAAGTCATTGAAACCCCTTTTCCCTGGCTCCATGCTCGATCGCAAGCCAATGAAGCTTTCGTACCAAAACTGACTGACTTCCCTGTAGAAGAGGCGATCGAGATATTGACTTCGCCTCAGTGGTTTCGGTTTTGTTTCGTGCGTAATCCTTACGACAGGTTGTTTTCAGCATATAGAGCATTCATTATGCAGGAATCATCACCACCCTCACCTTACTACAACAAGATTAAAGAGCAAATCAGTGAGATGTATAATTACACTCTCCGGGCAGGGCGAACAGATGCCACAGTGACGTTCCGAGATTTTGTCTTGTACGTGCAGGAGACACTCCAGCAACAACCAGATTATCACTGGTGTACAATGACTTGGGGACTCAGACCTGACCTGATTCATTATGACTTCGTTGGTTATTTTGAGAACTTTGTGGAAGATTTTAGACAGGTTTTACAACGGCTTGGAGTGGATGATGAATTGATGCCGACCCTGCTTAAACCTGTGAACCAAAGTTCTACTCAGAAGCTGCCGCTGGCTGCTGTTTATGATTGGGAATTGGCAGAGCGTGTATATAACTTATACAAAGACGACTTTGAAACTTATGCCTATGAGAAAAATAGTTGGCTTGATGGCGTCAGGAGTTACGCAGTTGAGAAAAAAGGGTAGGTGCGGTAGAACCAAAGGATGAATCCACCCAAAGTCAATGAGTACGATTACATCAACTTTGGGTAGCGACAATCATTGGAACGGAAAACCGGAATAAGGATAATGGTTCTATTTTAGCTATGTATATATAGCAATCCTAAATCATTTGTGAATTTCTTACTCCCGAACCGCGGGTTCGGGGAGGGTTGGGGTGGGGTAAAAAATTTATGTGGCAGGTTACTAAACGTTGGCTAAAAGCATCAGGCGCAGAGTTTTGGTTGCCATTGCCGTTTGTGGCGATCGCGTTTTGGGTTGGTTCCGGTTTCCTAATGGCTCAAGAATTACAACAACCCCAGATCGCAAAGAATAAACTTCAGGCAGATACCCAGCTTAAAGCAACGGTGTCTGTCAATATATTGCTGATCAACGCGGTGATTAACCGAAAACAAGGAACCACCCTGGTTGCGGTAGAAACAGCAGAACCCATTTTGAAGCGATTGCAATTAGAATTGCCAATGACTGACGCAACCCAGATAGAGACAGCGATCGCGCAAGAACTACAGTTATCGCGTCAAAATGTTCGCCAGTTAGTCCGTTACGAGATCGTTGACTAAGTTGATTGTTTCAATATTGCGATCGCATCCAGTCAAATAAGGTTGGCTAATCCATTGATTTCCTAGCTGCGATCGCGCAAATTTTTTAAGTGGCAAGAGCCTTTGGCGCTTGCCACTTCACTGTTAGGAACTACTGAGTGACGATTTCGTTATTGATGGAAACATTCGCTGCAACTTGCCGAGCGATTTGTTCTGCCAATACTTTTTGTTCGGCCGTTTGAACGCGCCCTGTTAACACAATCGCATTAGCCCGATCGTCTGCGTCCAAATCGAATTGCTTGAGGGTGCTATCGGAGTCCAAGGCATCTTCTACGCGATCGGCAATATCGTCAATTTTTTGATTGTCAGCCGTCTGTGCGGTTGTGGTTGCAGGCGCAGAAGCTGTTGGAGTAGTCGTATTTTCAGTGGCGGTTGTGGGAGCAGAAGTAGATGGAACTGTTGTCTGTGAAGTATTGGGGGGGTTGCAGGCACCTAAACCCAAAATTGCAACAGTGCTGACGCTGATTCCTTTTGCAAATAGCTTTAATAATTCCATACTCTTTGTCTGTTTTGTTTTTTTTGAAACGCAATTTTGCCGATAAAACTCAGGATGAAGTCTTTGATCGTTTCAACTTAACCAGTGAATGTATAGCGATTATCAGATAAATGAGGTATACAGAAACCCTGTATTGTCAAGCTTTCCAGGTCAAAATTCATACCTCATCTTTTTGAGAAAGGCTATACGATAGTTCATCTATCAAAAGTAATGCTTTTGACAACCCTCTTAATAAAAGGCAACAATAAATCAAATCTAGTGAAGTAAGGTTTGCAAGTTCACAAGCTATCTCAATCGGTTCTCTGCGTAAGTAGACGGAGCAAATGTGATCGAAATGTGAGTAACAGAAATCAGTCGATCATTTTTTGCTCACATTCATCAATGACGCTAGAAACAAGACGAAACAACAGACAAGCACTTGGCTTGACAAGAAGCGTTATGACTGCAACGAATGTAGAAAAATTAGTAGAACACTCTTGGCATGACCTCTCTGTCGAGAAAGTGGCTCGGCTTTTAGAGAGTGACCTGGAAATAGGCCTATCTTCCGATGTGGCAGCGGAACGGCGCGAGATCCTCGGGCCCAATCAACTAACGGCTCAGAAGCCGCAAAGTGCCTGGTTGCGATTTTTTCAGCAACTGAATCAGCCGCTAATCTACATTTTGTTAGCTGCTGGGATAGTTACAGCATTTCTGAAAGAGTGGATTGATGCAGGTGTAATTTTGGGGGTTGCTCTAACGAACGCCACCATTGGTTTCGTTCAAGAGTCAAAGGCAGAGAATGCGATCGCCGCTTTAGCAAAATCTGTTGCAACTGAGGCAACGATTCTCCGCCACGGTCAAAAGCAAGTCGTTTCATCCAGTGAACTGGTTCCTGGCGATCTCGTCTTGCTGTCTTCTGGGGATAAAGTGTCTGCGGATCTGCGGCTGATCGAAGTCCGTGACTTACAAGTCGATGAGTCAGCGTTAACGGGAGAATCTGTCCCGGTTGAGAAGGAATCCCAGGCGCTAGACGCAGACACTCCGCTGGCCGAGCGCACGAACATGGCATATACCGGAAGCCTGGTAACGTTTGGACAGGGACGCGGACTGGTGGTCAGCATTGGCGAGATGACCGAGACCGGACACATCTCCCAACTGATGCAGCAAAGCACCACGTTGGAAACCCCACTGAGTCGCAAAATTGACAAATTTAGCAAAACCTTGCTCTATGTCATTTTAGGTTTGGCTGCCTTCACCTTTGTCGCAGGCATTGCCCAGAAATTTTCTTGGGTTGAGGTGTTCAAGGCATCTGTAGCGCTTGCAGTCAGCGCAATTCCTGAAGGCTTACCCGCGATTTTAACGGTGACACTGGCGATCGGGGTTTCCCAAATGGCAAAGCAGCACGCCATTATTCGCAAACTTCCGGCAATTGAGACGCTGGGCAGCACCACCGTGATTTGTTCCGACAAAACCGGAACCTTGACTCAGAATCAAATGACTGTTCAGGAAATTGATGCCGGTGGAAAGCGATATCGGGTTAGCGGTGGAGGATATGCACCAGACGGGAAAATTTCTGTAAATGGACGCTCCGTTGACCTGGCGAACGCACCTGCTTTATATGAATGCCTGCAAGCAGGATTGTTGTGCAACGATTCTTATCTAGACGTGCAAGACGGGAACTGGACTGCGATCGGTAGTCCAACGGAAGGGGCGCTGGTTGCGGTAGCCCAAAAAGCAGGGTTAATTACTGAGCAACTCGAGGAAGCGCTTTCTCGGCTCGATACACTGCCGTTTGAATCTCAGTTTCAATACATGGCAACCTTACATGACGATCGTCCAGAACGGTTGATTTATGTCAAGGGTTCAATTGAGGCAATTCTCAAGCGGTGTCGCCAGATGCTCGATGCAGAGGGAGAGGCGATCGCCCTCAACCCCGCGCCGATCGAGCAAGCCGTGGAGAGGATGGCGAAAAAAGGGTTGCGAGTTCTGGCACTTGCCAAGAAAGTTGTACCCGCTTCTCAATCTTCTATTGAGCATTCTGATATTGAGCAAGGGTTAACTTTTCTGGGGCTGCAAGGCATGATCGACCCGCCCCGCCCCGAAGCGATTCAAGCGATTCAAGCCTGTAGGTCTGCGGGAATTCAGGTGAAGATGATTACCGGCGACCATGCCAAAACAGCAGCAGCGATCGCGCACCAAATGGGACTACATCAAACCCAAGAGGCTCCCGTTTTTACCGGTCAAGAACTCGCTCAAATGAGTCAGCAGGAATTAGCCAATGCTGTCGAACAAAGCTGCGTGTTTGCTCGTGTAGCGCCAGAACAAAAGCTCCGCATTGTCGAAGCACTTCAGTCTAAGGGCGAGATTGTGGCGATGACAGGAGATGGAGTTAACGATGCTCCCGCCCTGAAGCAAGCTGATATTGGGGTAGCGATGGGCATCACGGGCACTGAAGTCACAAAAGAAGCCGCAGATATGATTCTGACGGATGACAACTTTGCTTCGATCGAGAAAGCAGTTGAGGAAGGGCGCACGGTTTATAAGAATCTGCTGCGGGCGATCGCCTTCATCCTGCCCGTGAATGGTGGAGAGTCCATGACCATCTTGATTGCCGTACTTTTGGCAACCCCGCTACCCATTTTGCCAGTACAAATTCTGTGGCTGAATATGGTCAGTTCAGTTGCGTTGAGCTTACCGTTGGCATTTGAGCCGCCCTCTCCCGATGTCATGCAACAGCCGCCTCGACCTGCCAATGAACCGCTTCTGTCTCGCAACCTGACGGCTCGGATTCTGACAGTTTCGGTATTTAACTGGATTGCGATCTTTGGGATGTTTGAATGGATCGTCCAAACCACAGGCAATGAAGCTCTAGCCCGGACGATGGCAATTCAAGCATTGGTTGCGGCAGAAGCTTTTTACCTGTTAAGTATCAGTCGCTTCGTTCCGGCGCTCGTCGCCAAACTACGCGGTAAAGATGAATCAGTTGGCTACGCGGTAGCGATCGGCATTGGGGCTATTTTCATTCTCCAATTCCTGTTTAGCCAATGGGGCGTGATGAATCAGTTATTTGACACTGAAGCATTGAACACAATCCAAGCCTTAATTTGTATCGGATTCGGACTGCCAATGATTACTTTGTCAGCTTTGCTAAAGCGTTTTGCACCTCTGAACTAAGTAGTTTTTGTGATGAGGTCATTCACAGCGGCTTTACACACTATTTATCAATTTTGTAGCGTTGAATATTGAATATTTCTCATGAATTACCAAAACCTCAAACGTGCTAGCGGCCTATTTACGAATGATCGAAACGTAAAGCAGGCGCTAGTTGAGCTAAAAAGCAGGGGCTTCCCCATGCACAAGATTTCAGTGATTGCTAAACCTTCTGACAATAATGATGATTTGGACTCTCTGGGCGTGAAGCAAATTTTAATGACAAGAGCAGCAGGCGCACAAGTAGGCGCGATCTTAGGCAGCATACGACTAGGTTCACTAGCCTTAATTGTTGGACTCAGCAGCCTGCTAATTCCCGGTATTGGTCAGGCATTAGCGGTGGAAAGCATTTTAGCAACTTTCTTTGGAAGTGGGATTGCTGCAACTGCTGGCGGTCTATATGGCGCGCTTCAAGGATGGTTGGTGCCAGAAGAACAAGCAAGAATGTACAATGACAGATTTAACCAGGGAGATTATTTGATCGTCATAGAGGCAAGAGAAAATGAGATCGTGATTGCTGAACCTGTCCTTAAACGTTGGGAGATTCTGACGTGGCGTGTCTGTGATGCTACCTAAATTCAAGGTAAGAAAGGACGATTACCCTACTCCCAGACAAGACAATTATAGCCTTTCTCAGTAACATGAGGTGCTCTCGATAAGCGGGCATAGGGCATAGGGCATAGGGCATAGGGCATACCTCACCAAGATTGAGAACTGCTATAGCTCTGGTTTCTCTTTGATGAATTCGCCAACGGTATCCTTTTAAACTCAGGGCTTTTTCATTCTCAGGAAAACCAGGGTTTTGTCGGGTAGTGCCAAGAATACCGACCCTCCCCATCCATGAGGGCAACTGCGGAGGGATTGCCCGTACAGGTGTTTGGTGGGATTGGGGCAGCCCCTATACGCTGCCCCTACAAGAGAATGAAACAGCCCTGCGAAGCGGGGAACTTAAGCTTAATTGTCACCAATGCCCGCAGGCATCGCACCCACATACAGCAGATTGCAAGCTTACAGATGACAGTAACAGCATTTAGTAAACCAGTTTTTTAGATATAGCGGTTCTCAAAAAAGTGAGGTATGCCCTATGCCCTATGCCCTATACCCTATGCCCTATGCCGGATAGTACCTCATCTTTCTGAGAAAGGCTATATTGAGGATTGATTAAATCGAGCGCTCCGGCAATTAATGTATCAATTATTTTTGTTTTGGGTGAAAAAAATTATGCAGAAAAGACTTAAGTTGCGACCAATATATAGCGGTTCTCAAGCGTGGTGAGGTATGCCCTATGCCCTATGCCCTATGCCCTATGCCCTATGCCCTATGCCCTATGCCAGATAGTACCTCATGTTACTGAGAAAGGCTATAATTCCATGGTACTGATGCTTTGTCAGCTTTGAGAACAGCTATATTTTATAGATTTGTGCGCTGGTTGCAAGAAAATATAGACGTATTTACTGCCTATAAAGCCAGTTTTGAATTTATTTGGGTAAAATTTGGTTTAAGTGTCGCTAAGAAATTCCCAAAGCTGTTTCAGACATCGTAATGAAATTTTTTGCTAAAACTCGCTGGTGAATTGGAATATCAATAATAAACTTTGTCCCCTGATTAGGAGATGAAATACAATTGAGCTGACCACCGTGTTTCTCCACTACAATCTGATGGGAAATTGACAACCCAATACCAATGCCCTT